>PIXU01000020.1 GCA_003601795.1 Candidatus Methanophagales archaeon | reverse complement strand
TCTAAACGCGCAATTTCGTTTTCCGCCTCAATCAATGCATTCCTCTGATAACACTCCGCATTCGTATATCCCGATATCTTTATTATGTCCCCAGCACTAAGTATCACAGGGGGCATCGAAAAAAAAAGATCGTTACCGGGAAAACATATGTCTCCAAAGATTGTTGCATACATATTTCCTCTCCTCTTTAGGAGAGGATATTATTTTTATATTACTCGTAAGTAGGGGTGTTCGGAAGTACTGTATCTCGCTTTGTTCGATAATTCCATTCGATTCGAGAATGGTTTCGTATATCATTTCCATCCACAATCTTCTTAAATTCTGCCCAATCGTATAATTCCCCCTCTTGCGTCTCTTTCCTGCTTCTTTCCACGTTTTCTACCAGCTTCTTATTCATCAGTATCGAAGTAAATTATAGACACAGATTAACGCAGATTGACACAGATAAAACGAGCAACACCGTTAAAAATAGCCCTGCCAGCTAGTCTGGCAAAAGAAAAAAAAATCCGTGTAAATCAGTGTCTTAAATAGAATAATGGTTTCGAATAAAACATAAGATATGAAACAGGCATCCGCTTCGGGAAATTTGGAGGTAATTGGACTGGGCGCTTTGAATTACGATGTTTTATATGCCGTTGAGCGCATAGCGAAAGGAGGCGAGGAGGTAGGGATTACGGATGTGAAGAAGGCGCCTGGGGGTTCTGCCGCAAATACAATCGTTGCTTTAGCACGGTTAGGCGTTGATACGGGTTTCGTGGGCACGGTAGGTAACGATGAAGAAGGCGAACGGATTCTGGAAGACTTCCAGAAAGAAGGGGTGGAGACGAGGATAAAAAAACGAGAAGGTTACACAGGCGCCGCAGTAGCGTTCGTTGATGCTCGTGGAGAACGAGCACTTTATATTCTTCCCGGTGTGAATGCCCAACTGTGCATAGACGACGTAGACCGTGAATTTGTGAACCACACGAAATTTCTACACGCGAGTTCGTTTGTAAACCGAGAGCAGTTGGAAATGCAACGTGAATTGGCAAAGCGCATATACAACAAGACAAAACTCAGTTTTAGTCCCGGTATGCTCTGTTTCAAATACGAACTTGACGATTTGACCGAGCTAATAGAACGAAGTGAAGTGGTTTTTATCAGTGCTGATGAATTGAAATCGGTGATAAAGGATACGAAGTACGAAAAAGGTGCAGAACTTCTTTTGGACGTCGGTGCCCGGATTGTCTGTGTGACGCTGGGCGGGAAAGGCTGTTATGTCGCTGATAACAGTACGGGGGTATCGCATTTGATAGCTCCTTATCCAACGGATGTGGTGGACACGACAGGTGCAGGAGACGCATTCGCAGCAGGATTCCTGTTTGGGTTACTGCGTGATAAGAGCCTATACGAAAGTGGAAAGACGGGCAATTTAGTGGCTTCGTTCTGTATACGCGAATATGGCAGTAGAAAAGGATTGCCTTACAAGAACTTTAGCGGTTTGGTTAAAGGGACTGAGCCTCTAACGAGCTAAATCTCTAAACTCGCTTAATCAGTGTAAATCTGCGTCTTAAATAGGAGGGAGTTATACTTTACATGCAATGCTAAAGCAATAAATTCTTATACTCCTAAAGCAAGAAGTTCTTTTAGGAAGGTCGTATAAAATGAGCGAGAATGTAGGCGTGGGTGAAGGCGAAAGCATAGTACAAAAGGCGCGGATGGCAAACCGCGCTGCGGTTAAATTAGCTAATGCTACAACGGATGAGAAGAACCGGGCACTGCACAGGATTGCAGATTTGGTGGACACGAACAGGGAGCGAATACTTGCGGCCAATGATAAGGACGTTGAAGTTGCGGCGGAGTTAACAAAAGCAGGAAAAATGTCCTCATCACTACTCAAAAGGTTGAAATTAGACGGCGCTAAAATAGACGAGATAATAAACAGTGTGCGGGACGTAGCGAAATTGGATGACCCTGTTGGCAAAACCATGTCAGCGATCGAACTGGATACGGGCCTGGAACTTTTTCAGGTTTCCTGCCCTATCGGTGTTATCGGTGCGATATTCGAATCACGACCTGACGTTCTGGTTCAGATTTCCTCGCTGTGTTTGAAAACGGGCAATGCCGTAATGCTAAAAGGCGGCTCAGAAGCACAGAATTCGAACGAGGTGCTATTTGACATGGTTTCGGAAGCCGCATCAGCGATAGATGGAATACCCGATGGCTGGATTCAACTGCTGGAAACGCGAGAAGAAGTAAACGAAATGTTAAAACTGAATGAATACATAGACCTTTTGGTGCCACGTGGCAGCGAACAATTTGTGAAGTATATCCAAAATAACACTAATATAATGGTCTTAGGGCATTCGGAGGGTGTGTGTCACGTTTATGTTGACCGAGATGCGGACCTGAATATGGCAGAAGACGTATGCTACGATGCCAAGGTTCAGTACCCTGCGGTATGCAATGCTGCCGAGACGCTGCTTGTTGATTCTGCAATTGCAAGCGAATTTCTACCGAGAATGGTTGAGCGCTATCTTAAAGCAGGAGTTGAGGTCAGGGGATGCGCAAAAACGCTAAATGTTTTAGCTACCGATAAATATAAAGTGGAACAAATAAAACAAGCGTCAGAAGAAGACTGGCATACCGAGTATAACGATTTAATCATTTCAATCAAAGTAGTTGATGGTGTGGATGAGGCTATTGAGCACATCAATCGCTACGGTTCGGGGCATACGGATGCGATTGTTACCGCGAATGAAGAAACAGCGTTAAAATTTATGCGGTTTGTGGATTCATCTTCGGTGATGCATAATGCGTCAACACGGTTCAGCGACGGATTCCGGTATGGCAAAGGTGCTGAGGTCGGCATAAGCACGAATAAAGTGCATGCACGGGGTCCTGTCGGATTAGAGGGGTTAGTTATCTATAAGTATCTAATTGTCGGTAGGGGGCACGTAGTGGCTCCGTACACCGGTCCTCATGCGAAAGCATTTACGCATAAGCCCCTGTCAAAACAGTTTTCCATTTAATTTATAGTCATTCCGAAAAGTATTAATTGTAATTTGTTACGGGAATAACTATAAGTAGGGTTATAGTTCATATGCTATATACCCGAAAAATAGGAGGGTATAAATGAGAGCAAGAATAAGAAAAAACACGAGGTTCGTTATAACTCTCTTTAGTGCCGTTTTATTACTGCTGCTGCTTGTGATGGCTTCGGCTTCTGCTGCTGAGGGTCCTGCAGTTATGATTGCCAATTACACCGTGGAGCCTAAGGTGTTGATGCCTGGCGACACGGGCACTATTACAATCACGATAGAAAATATGGACACCCAGTCCTCAGAGACCAAAATTGAGACCTCTCAAGACCTTCTTACTAAAACTACAACGGCATCAACGATAAGTGCAGAAATAGACTGCATACGGCTGAGTAGCGGAACCCGAGACATAGAATGGCGGAGTGAAGGTTCCAAACGCAGCGAATACTACAATGTGGGTGCCCTGGGACCTGGCAAAAGCATGACTATTCCTATACCGATAAAAGCCGCTTCCTATGCCCATGATGGCACTTACACTCTTGAAGTGTACATAGAAGTGGACAATGGAAAAAACGTGCGGCATCCTGTGCATGTGAAAATAGACAGCAGCAGTGTAGAAATACTCGAGAAGGACATACCTTCGGAGATTTCGCTCAGCGAGTCAAAGCAGATAGCGATAGTGGTGGCAAATAACAGACCAAATTCAGTGAGAGGTGTGGATGTGTGCGTGAAATCGGAAGGTAAAGGGTTAGAATTCACGCCAGAGCGAATATTCGTAGGTGATTTAGAAGCGTATGGAAAAAAGGAGGTGAATTTCACGCTACAAACTCAAACTTTTAAGGAAAGTTTGATGGGAAATAGAGAGTTCTCTTTTGAGGTCGCATACAAAAATGGTGATAATGTACATCACAACGAACTCAAATCGTCTGTTTTAGTAAAGAGCATTGCAGATGTGCGGCTTATCCTGGTGAATGCGCCGGAATTTGTTTTTGAGGGAGACATTGCAAGGATAGACTTTGACGTAGCCAATGGAATGGTGAAGGATATTAAAGCGGTATCCGTGGTGCCAGCGATAGAAGGGCTCAGAATACTGCCTTCTGAATATTTCATCGGGGACATGGAAGTAGGGGACGTCTTTTCTGCTTCTTTTGATGTTTACACCCGCGATTTGGGCATTGGAGATACCACAATACCCTTTACAGTGGTGTTCAAAGATGTTGACACGGATAAGCAATACGAAATGCAAGGTTACGAGGTGCATGTAGAGGTACGAAAACCGCAGCAGAGTGAGTTACCGAATCAGATGCTATTTGGTACACTGCTGGTCATTCTTGTCCTTGTCGTTCTGGCTGTCTGGGTGAGAGTGAAGCGAAAGCGGAAGGTAGAATAGGATAGAATGAGAAGGTTTTTAATTAAATGTTCATTGTATATAAAGTATAACTTCCTTCTGTTTAAGACACAGATTTACGCAGATTTATTTTAGTTTAACCGTGTTGATTCTTATCATCTGTGTTAATTAAGCCCTTTCTGGGCTTGCGGGGACGTGGGCAGAGCCCACGAGCGTTAATCTGTGTCCACAATTTATTTTTTGTTTTCGGCGCCATTTTCAAGAAGCATCGTTTGTTTCGGGTTCCCCTTCCGCTTTTTGCAATGCTTCACGACTTGCCACCTCGTATGCTTTTGACAGCAATGATACGAGATTGACTTTACCAACGTAGAAAGGAGACTCGCCCAGTCGTTTAAGAATCGCATTCTCTACCTCTGGCGGAGCAGGATTGACGGAAAAGGAATCCAGTGCATCACCCGCTTGCCAGAAAGAATCCAGACATTCCTCGAGCGGTTTGACTTTCTCACCTGTGCGGGAAACATCACTCTCCGTTATCGCTTCACTTTCTTCTTCCACACTCGTAGCAGCGGCACGCTTTTCACGCAGAGCCTCAATAATCTCGTCCTTTGTTCGACCACGGAGTTTAAAGATAAGAAACGGGTCTTCATCAAACCGCTCTGCCAGGAGATAATAAACTGCAGCGATATGTTTGCATGGATTAGCCCAATCGGGGCACGAGCATTCAGTTTCGAGTTCTTTACGGGCTCCAGGAAAAAGCGATATACCGACTTCGCTGAACGCATCCTCAATGTCAAGTGGCATTTCGCCTGAAAGCAACTTAGCCGCAAATATCGCCTTCGATGCCATTGCAGCCGTTACTTTGTCCCATTCGGGTTCCGAAATCGGATTCAATTGTATTTTGACTGTGTATGGTTTTGGTCGTGTGCCCTGAACCTTAGCGGTAACCTCGCCTTTCCGGACGTCAATGGAGATTACCTGTCCTTTGCGTGCATAAGAACGTCCTCGAGTCAGTCTTGCACCCATGTCGAATGATTCGAGCACATCAATCCACCGTTTTGACCACCACGTCTCACCAATTGCTCCTCGTTTGCTCTTTGCTTTTATGCCGTCTTTTACTTCTTTCGGCTTCGCAGGTTTGTAATAGCCCCAGTAGCTTCCCCAGGTCATATTTTATTTATATAAATTGGGTGTGTATTATATCAATGTTGCAATTTGAGCGAACAAATCCAAATTCCTTGCTCCATTCTGTAACTTTGCCGGGATAAAATTCTTCTTTTTTATACGGGCTTGTTTTCTCAACTTCACCGGACTTTTTTCGTTTATTTTGCGAATAAAGCGGTTATAACAAATATCTTTTTCGTGTGAAAAACCGAAAGTTTTTTTATGGTTTTACCATTTTTAGTGATCACTTTAAAGAGAGATGGGCAAAGTAGAAGCGATGAGGGAAAGGGTAACAAGGCGTGACCTTCGTCATGACCGGCATACGGTATCTTTGCTGACCGATCACTTGGTCTTTTCCCCGAAATATAGGGGAAGGTGTTGCTCGGCGAAGTGGCGGAGGCGGCGGAAGAAATTATCAGAGATAACTGCAAGGAACTCGATATTGAGGTTATAGACATGGCGGTGAACGTGGATCATGTTCATTTGTTCATCAAAAACCCTTTTAGAAAAAGCCTTTACGGAAAAACGCTTCGCAATCAGTAGGGCATGGCTGGGAAGTGGTGGAGAAGTACATCTCTGGGCAGAAGGGGTTAGAGAAAACGGATGTCATACGAGGGGAGCAGGGAGAAGGGAGCGGGAAGCGGTATAGTTATGAGAAAGTGGATACTGTACCCGTGGTTGTGGTAGATGAAGAGGAGAAGAAAGTGCACAAAATCGGGTACGTTACACTTCATAACAAACTTTTTGGAGGGCAGCATCAAAAATAAAAAATCGAAAAGCTCTTATATAGCTATGACAAACGTATAGTTTAGGTCATCGGCACTCGTGCTTAGGTACAGGCCCCGTACTTAGATAGTGCCAAATGGCCAGTACTTCAGCATTGGTTGATAAATATAATCAAAACTGAGGTACTGGAAAATGAAAAGGAAGCAGGAAAAAGAAAGATATGATAGACTGTCTTTTAAGACACTGGACCGGC
>PIXU01000019.1 GCA_003601795.1 Candidatus Methanophagales archaeon | reverse complement strand
TGTAAAGTTTGTTCATGGTGATCGTTCGATTTGGTATGATTGTTCCAGTATGCGTGCCTGCTATTGAGGAGTATGGATTTGAGGGTGTGCCGGTGTCAAATATGTTTTCAGTTGTCAAAAAGTAATTTTCAAAAGGCATGATCAGCGGATAATTGTCATTATCGGAATTTATGCTATAAGGCGTGTCTCCGATTCCAGTTCCATCTATCTCTTCAGCATCCGGATATTTTTCTTTGTAATCGCTCCAGTAGTTACCTAAGTAATTCGTATACTGCTTTCCGTTATAGATGTGAGTTATTTGTTCGGTGGAGTTCCAGATGTTTATTGATGCACGAGAATAAACGTTATAAGAGTTTTTTATAAAATTATTCCGATAAATGATGTTATTTTTTGATTTCTTAAGGAAGATGCCATATACGTTATTTGAGTAGTTATTGCTTAAAATTCGGTTATTGTTTGAATCTGAGAGTTCAATACCATACCCATTGTTTGAGCAGTTGTTGCTAGATATGCTATTGTTGCTTGAATGCCACTTGAGGTAAATGCTATCTACATTATTTGAGCAGTTGTTATTAGATATTCTGTTGTTTTTTGAACTGAAGAATTGGATGCCATCCCAGTTTTTTGAGCAGTCGTTGTTTAATATTTCGTTATTTTCTGAATCTGAGAGGTGGATCCCACGTTTATTGTTTGAGCAGTTGTTGTCAAATATGATGTTATTTGATCCGCCGAGATAGATGCCATCCCACTTGTTCGAGCAACAGGTGTTATTAGATAGGTTATTGTTGCTTGAATGCCACTCGAGATAAATGCCAGCTATGTTGTTTGAGTAATAGGTGTTGTTAGATATTCTGTTGTTTTTTGAATAATCAAGGTAGATACCACACCAGTTGTTCAAGCAACAGTTGTTGTTAGATATGCTACTATTGTTTGAATAATCAAAGTAGATGCCATAAAAGTTGTTCGAGCAGTTGTTGTTGGATATGCTGCTATTGTTTGAGTACTTAAGGGAAATGCCACGCCAGCTGTTTGAGCAGTTATTATTTTCTATGGTGATATAAGAAGAGAAAGCGACTTCTATACTAACACTTGCATTAGTCAAGTCATGATTTTCAACGGTAACATTACTACAATTAACAAGTATTATCTGTCCTGCTCCTTCTGGGATTTTTCCTCCTTGAACATTCTTCCAGTAGTAAACTAATTTCCCATTAACTGTGTTGCTTTTATCTATCTCATGCATGAAATTGGTTATTGAGTTACCCCAGATAACTATTCCATTGTTGACCAGAATATTGCTCTTCAATTGGTTGTTTCTCGAATTGAAGAGATAGATGCCATCCCGATTGTTTGAGCAGGTGTTATTAGATAGGTTATTATTGATCGATTCAAAGAGGTAGATGCCATACTCATTGTTTGAGCAGTTATTGTCAGATATGTTGCAATAGTCTGCATGAATGTATATTCCAGCGCTCCATTCAGTCGCACCCTCCACAGTGAAACCAATTATATTCACATAATCAGCAGTTATCTCAAATACATGGTCGTTTTGGCCCGCAGCGCGAACAAGGGAAGAACCGTTTTCAGATCGAATTGTTAATCGCTTGTTCACGTCCACATTTTCAATATATGTTCCATCTCTAATAATTATTATGTCACCTTCAGTAGCATTTTCAATAGCCCACTGAATTTTTGCATACTCATCAGGAACGTAAACAATTGTGGGTATTAGAGGTATCGTTGCCGTTTTGCTTGTTGAATTCGTTGCTCCATCAGCATCTGTTACCGTTAAAACCACCGTATAATTCCCTGCTGAAGAATAAGAATGGATGGCTACTTTTCCTGTTTCCACAGTCCCATCTCCAAAGTCCCATTCATATAATGTTATGTGGTCGTCTGGATCGTAACTAAGAGATGCATTAAATATTACAGTTGTTAGATTTGCTGGAGACGGAGTTATTGTGAAAGTTGCAATCGGCGGTTTATTCCCCCAGAAATACTTTTCCCAACGCTTCATAAGCGGATAATTATCCCTGTCAGAATCTATGCTGTAAGGAGCATCTCCAATTCCATCCCCGTTTGTATCGTTTACTTCATAATTGCTCCAATAGTTCCCTAAGTAGTTTATAGAAGTATTACCCTTGTAGGTGTATGTTATTTTCGAGGTGGAGTTCCAGATGTTTCTTGAATAGGAAGATCCAGCGTTATATGCGTTGTTGATGAAGTTGTTGAGGTAAATCTTATTGTTACTCGAATGCCACAGAGAAATACCGTGGGAATTATATAATATATCGTTGTTTGTTATGATGTTGTTGTTTGAGTATTCTAACCTGATAGCGCGCCAACTATTAAAACTGACACTGCTGTTTGTTATAATGTTGTTGTGTGAACGATACAGATAGATAATATCATCGTCCTTCGATGCAACGATGTTTGTTATAGTATTTTCGCCCGAGTAATATAAGTAAATGCTGCAGTTGTTGCTACTTAGGATGTTGTTGCTTGAACCATGCAAGTAGATGCCATTATAGCAGTTGTTTGATGCACAGATGTTCGAGATATTGCAATTATCTGTGCCACTTGAGAGATAAATTCCCGCACTGGGATATTCACTTGCACCTGTAATTGTAAACCCACGTATATTCACATAATCCGCATTTACTTCAAACACATGGTCATTTGGATTTGCAGCCTGAACAATCGTATCTGCTGGATTTCCAGAGGTTGATTTTATCGTTAAAGATTTGTAAACGTTCACATTCTCGTTATATGTCCCAAGATCAACGGTAATCGTATGCCCATCTTTTGTATCATTATCATCTATCGCAGCCTGAATCGTTGCGAAATCTTCGCCTGTGTTGAGGTTGTGGACTGGCTCGTCCACATCATCATATGACCCGCCAAAAGCCCTGTTCCATTCCTCTTCAGGAGGATTTGCTGAGGTATGAACAACGCGAGCTCTTCTAATTCTCTCAGGAGCATGTGAATGAAAATCTCTCCCTTCTCTTAGCTGCGGCGGATGATCGAATAAAGAAAGATGATGATGTGTTGTGTTTTCGTAAAAAGGAATCACTGCTGCATCCACTACCGCATGAACCAATTCCCCTTCTTCCACATGCCATCTTGCAGACGCCAAACTTACACCCGCGAAAACACCAAGTAGCACAAATGCCACACACATTCCAAACACGAGATGTTTTACATTTTCATCCATTTCATTCTTTTTCATTCGCAATTCATCTCCCTTTGAACGAAACTGCCGCTCGATAACCAATC
>PIXU01000018.1 GCA_003601795.1 Candidatus Methanophagales archaeon | reverse complement strand
TTCCGCGAACAAACAAATTATTCCCGGAATCCACACTCATAGTACTGACATACTGGCTGCAATTAGAAAGCGTGGTAGTCCACAAAGTGCTGCTGAAATCATCGGTGACTTTTTCTATCGCAACTCCCTGGGCTAAATCGTAAGCCAAATATATGTACCCGGGCTCAGCAAAAACAGCAGAGGGCCACCAGCCATTGTGTGGGCGCGTGGTTGAGCGTATGAAGTTGCCATTTTTGTCTCTAATCTCATAGTAAGATTTGAAGACACCGTCTACGCGACCAAACCCGGAGACAAGTATATCTCCTTCAGGATTAATCGACTTCACACTGGATAACCACAGCTCTTCTTGCAGTTCTTCTATCCAGAGTATGCTGCCGGTTTTGCTGAATTTGATAACGGATGAGTTGCAAAGACCGACTACAATACTATTGTCGGTTTTGTCAACTGCAACGCCACAGCCACACAGATCATACTCCCACAAAACGTTACCGTTAGGATCGTATTTTATTACGTCTCTGTTGCTGGCAATGATTACATTGTCTTCGGAATCTACTGCAATTCCGCCTACTCCTAAACATTGTGTTTCGCTGTCTATTCTGGTTGAGTATTTTGTCCATAATGGCCCACCAGTCATCCAATACCCTCTACCTACTTCCAAAATACAAACCTGCTCAAAGTCATTGATGGTATAGTTATACCCCTCTACCTCACCTTCCAGCACCGTCCCTGTTATACTTATATTCTCGTAGCCAGGTCCAACGAGCGCCCACTGACCAACCGATAAAATGCTATATATTGCAATCAAATCGGTTACAGAAACATCACAGGGCACGCCTGTTACGGTTATATTCTTCGGCATCCATGGATTATAGATATAATACCCCTTTTTGCACGCGACCTCTGTTGTTCTCTCCCAGTTGCCAGCTTCTGTATCGTATTCCCAAACCCCTACATCTCTGCCGAATACGTCATCAGGGCTTCTCTCACCTTCCGGCGGAAGCACAGGCATTGAAACATAGTTTTGCAAAACTCTAAGGTAAAAAGTGTAATTTGTCATCATCAACCATCTCATAACCCTGTCCATCACCATATTCCTGTCTGCCGTGTTGTTTATCGCCTCGAACCCGAAGGCGAAATAAACGACTTTATAAGTGCCAGTATCTGCCTTGATGGCACCGCAGCCATCACCGGCGTAATTGAACACCGTTGATGCGGATTCGTCACGTGGTGATATTTCGCTCTGGTACCACTGATTGTTAGCGCCATCACCTCCGGAGATGCCTATCGTCAATCCATCGCTGATAGGGTCTCCACTCACCCCGTTTAAGGTATAGATATCGGTATCGTCCCGAACATAGTTCGCATGCAGATAGTCGTGGTAAAATGATGAGCCACCAATGTCGTACCCGATGTCCTGTCCGGAAATGAACAGATTGCCACCGTTGTTCAGATACGTCTGGAGGTTTGCCTGTTCGGTTGGAGTTAGAGTGCTCGTGTAATCATCGCCTGTCAGCCATATCACGACAGAATAGTTCAAAAGAACGGATGCATCGGGTGGTGATGAACAATAACTGTAATTGTAACCATTGGCATGCAATGCGTTTTTGTAGTATGTCTCGTAGTTTGCTCCCTGGTCGTCATCTACTATGAGGATGTCTGCAGGTGGTGGCATTGGCGGTGTCCTCCCCACTGGAGCAATAACCAATGCATAGTCTTGACCTCCTGGCACCACCTCTGCGGGTACATTATAACCCAAAACAGTTATCTGATATGTTCCCGACTGTATGTTCCCAGCATTAATAAATACATTCTCTATATTGTTCACACGGTCAAAGTCACCACTCGTAGGGTCAGACCATGCACCGCTGAATTGGTTTCCATGATACGTCGTACCATCTGGAGCAGTAACAACAAGATCAAGGTCATTTACCAGTGCTTTACTCGCACTTACCGAACCGGGAGCGTCAGTCCATACCAATGTTATTTTCGCTCCATTGATATAATCCGATAACATGATATTGTAGGCATGGCTTCCCCCTGTTGCAAGAGCAACACTCTGGTCTTCGAGAACAACAAATTGTGGATTTATAACATTTGTCAGGTTCATTTCTCCCCATCCCTGGTCATTACTTGGATATCCAAGTCCCACATCGTCTGCACTGCTTATCAATGCCGCCTTTGTAAGGGCTGGGCTCGGAGTGGAACCGTGTGTTTCTCGATGGTACTCAACAAACAATGCCGCTCCACCAGAGACATGCGGTCCTGCCATGCTTGTGCCGCCACACCACTCATAATCTGAGTTTATGTTTCCCCATCTCCCGTAGTCAGGGTTCCAACTCCAGCCCTGACTGGCTGATGATGAGAGAGCAGAAGAAATCCATGTTCCGGGTGCTACTATATCTGGCTTAATCCTTCCATCTTCACATGGTCCTCTACTACTGAAATCTGCTATTTCATCTACATTATCAGCTCTCCATCCTTGAGGTAAGTTTGGTCTGTAGTTTTCACTTGCACCCGTTGCGATCACATTTTTAGCAGATGCTGGACTTCCAATTGATCCGGTCACAGGACCTGCATTTCCAGCTGAGAATTCCAAGATATATTGCTGATTGCCTGGTGTACTGGAATCAGCATCTCGAACAAGCGCATCGAACTCAGCGTCATCACTCGTATAATCCCCAAAAGTATTCATGCCCCAACTGTTGCTACCCACATCAGCACCGTTTTGAACAGCATCCTGTGCCAGCACACCGTTGGCAGGTCCCTTCCAACTACCATCGTCGCCAAAAACTCGTTGTTGCATTATAGATGCCTCGGGTGCCACACCCATACCATATAAATACCCATCAGCGTCTGTGGTTCCAATCGCAGCATTTCCAGCCACTATCCCGGCGCAATGCGTTCCGTGTCCATGTACATCCTCGGCAACGCCGTCAGAGGTGTCACTCTCGGTATAATCTATCAATCCCACAACTCTACCCATCATGTCCAAATGCATTGTGGTTGTGTTGCCGTCGTCAAGCCCGGTGTCTGCAATCGAGACCAACACACCACTTCCATTATATCCGAGGCTATTAACATAGGTGCCCGGACCGTCCCAAGGCGTTCCAGCAGCCCAATACCCACCAACAATCTCATCAGAGACTTCATCAAACAGTTCTGGCTCAATATAAGGTTCAATCCAGTACGTATCATTCATTAAAGCAATGTCATCAATTTTTGATGCATTAATCGTTAAAACATTCTTGTCATAATAACTGAAATTATAATTGGAAGTTATATTACCGCCAAGACTTTCCAATTCTGGAATGAATTTCGATTCGGTTCTAAAAGAGAGCACGGTGATATTTACTTCTCCTTCGGCATCTGATAATCTTGGACTGATCTTGTAAAAAGGCTGGTATATACCAACCCATTGCACAAAACTCATATTTTGAACTGCTTCTTTCTCTTTTAAATCCATTCTAACCACAAATGCATTTTCTGGGATATAATCATAGATTTCGCAGCCTGTCTGTCTAAGCTCTTCTTTCCACGTTTCGTTTACATTTCCTGTGAATTGCGCAATATAATACCCTCTTATTCCGGGGGGATATTCCGAGATATACAGATTTTCAGGTAAACTCGGCTCTCCCTCGCTGGAATTGAAGCCGATAGCTTTTAGCAATATTATGCTATCTGTTGCTTGCACTGATGTCACGCCTAACAAGAAAAATCCAAGCAATGAAACCAGGATTATTGTCTTATTTTTCATCTATCTGCTCTCCTATCATTATCCACATCAACAATCGCAGACGATATCTCATCAAACGGTTCTGGTACAGAAAAAGGTTCAATCCAGTAGGCATCATACATCGAGGCTATGTCATCAATTTTTGATGCATCTATTACTAAATTGTTTATATCATAGTAACCGAAACTGTAGGTAGATATTATACTGGCGCCAAGACTTTCCAATTCTGGAATGAATCTCGATTCGGTTCTAAACGAGACTACGGTAATATTCACCTCTCCTTCAGCATCTAATAATCCCGGATTGATCTTGTAGAAAGGCTGGTAGATACCAAGCCAATGCACAAAACTCATATTTTGAACTATTTCTGTATCCTCTGAAGTCATTCTGACGGTAAATGCATTTTCTGGAATATAGCCATAGATTTTACAGCCCACTTGCTTAAGCTGTTCTTTCCATTCGTTTTTTACTGGAGCAACGAACTGCACGATATAGCATCCTTTTATTCCTGCGGGATATTCCGAGATATACAGATTTTCAGGTAAACTCGGCTCTCCCATACAGGTGTCAAAGCTAATAGCCTTCAGCAATATCATGGAGGGTTCTGCTATTGTAATATTTATCCGCTTACCATGCATTTCAGGATGGCTTGGGACCCTGCCCCATCCATACCCTTGAACCATCCATCCGTTAATGTAATATTTTCCCGGTGGCACAGGATTTCCATCGTTATCGGTCTGATTCCAGGTATCGTTGAGTAATTCCAGTGATTCACCTTGCTTTATCGATACACCTCGGATATAAAGCAGAAAACGCTTACCATGTGACCATAAGTAAATTTGTTCGCCTGCTTCATTTGTTACATTGAAATCAGCAAGTTGGCTGCTAGGGAAGGATAAACCTGTATCAGGACCATTATTTGTTAAGCTTATTTTTACATTCACAGGTTCTCCTGTGCAATATTCCTGTTTGTCCGTTGTTACACTGACAATGAGATCAAGGATCTCGATTTCTCCTACCAACCGTATCGCCGGTATCCAGTTGGTGTACGAACGCCCATTCGCATCCACGAACGAAGTGCAATTAATTATCCCCATTCCTACTTTCGCTTCCACCACAGGGGCGTGATGAACCTGCGGATACGAACCTGTCTTTATCGTGTAATAATAAGTATGATTCGCGAGCATTGTGAACGCGGGGAAAGAGACATTATGCCAGTCGCCATTATAACCTTCCCAGTGCCCTTCCGTTATCTTTTCTGTTCTATTCAGGTCATAATAACAAGCAACATATTCTGTATGCCCGCCCGTGCCCGGGCAGGGGTATGTATAAAGTTTGGACACGTTATATATAGTCACGTATGGCGTTATCGTGCCGTTGTGTGTGCCTGAAATGCTCGGGTATGGGTTGGCTGGCGTTCCAGTGTCGAAGGTGAGCGCTGTTGACACTTCCGGCGCTTCAAGTGTGATATTGAAATTGAAAACCCCACCGCGGTTTATATGGGCTTGCCTCACACTGCAGTTGAACTCCGCTACATTGCCATTGTCGCTGACATCAAAGCGGAGCACATCATCAGCGTTCACATTCCAAGAAGAGGTTAAAAGGCGGTAATAGTTAGAACCCCCGTTCGTTTCAACGTTGAACACTTCGCGCGTGTTCAGGTTTGTTATCGTCACGTTTGGATTGTTTACCGGCTCACCAGTAGAATAGTTAACCCAGCCGT
>PIXU01000017.1 GCA_003601795.1 Candidatus Methanophagales archaeon | reverse complement strand
GTTCCATGCTTGTGGTAATCTCGTACTCCCAAGAGGCGAGTGGACTTCGGTTATCGAGGCTGGGAGGGGCACACTGCTATATTCAATAATAAGCGATGGCGAGTCAAATGTTCCTTATCGTGTGAGGGTGGTAACACCGTGCTGGATGAATCTGAGGGGGATAATAGAAGCATCAAAAGGAGAAAGGGTAGCAGATTTCTGGACAATCTATGGGAGTTTTGGATACTTCCCGCCAGAAGCGGATAGGTAGGTGATGAAAAGATGACAGATATAAACACCGTCATAACCGGGCTGGGAATCGAGGGCAATCAGGTGAGCGTACCTCTCTTACAGCAGATGCTGGACTTACTGCCCGAAATCCCGATGATAAAATTATTGATTTCGTTTATCCTCTGGAAACCGTTTTTCGCTGCACTGATTTGCCCTGGTTTTGCAACATTGGGAATATTATTGCTCTTTTTCCCGTGGATAGAACGCAAACTCTGCGGCAGGATACAGTGGCGTGTGGGACCGCATGAGATAGTGTGGTGGTTAGGAGGGATAATCCAGTTACTTGCAGACTCGCTCAGATTCCTTTTCCAGGAAGTGATAGTGCATAAAGATGCGCATAGACCTTATTTCTTACAGTTCCCCTTTCTTACTTTCATACCCGCCCTTCTTCCTTTGCTATTCATCCCAGCGGGCAATATTGTAGCGATAGAAACGCCTTATGCGATACAGATAATACTGGCAGTGATATGCTTATTTCCATTGTTTATTCTGGGTCTTGGCTGGGCTTCTAACAGCAGGTTTGCTTTTATCGGCACCGTGCGCGAGGCATTTATGTATTTTGCATATGAGGTTCCATTTATAATTGCCGTTCTTGGGATGATTTTCCTGTATGGGACTTCTGACCCCGTAGGGATAGCAAATAAGCAGTCTATATGGGGGATAATCCTCAACCCCATTGCGGCACTCACGTTTTTTATTGCAGCTGCGATGGCAACGTCACGAATGCCTTTTGAGATCGCGGAAGCGGACCAGGAGTTAGCTGCCGGACCTCATGTTGAGTATTCAGGGATAGCTTTTGGGCTTATTTACGTGCTGTGCTATGAGAAGGCGTATGTTTTGGCTGGACTCATGACGATTCTATTCCTTGGGGGAGGCAGTGGACCGGAAATCGCGGGGCTTGGTGACCTTTCGGGTGTTATATGGTTCTTACTAAAAACGCTGATCGTACTGACCACTTTGTTTGTTCTTCGAACGATCTATCCAAGGTATAGGCTTGATCAGGGTTTAAGCATTGGGTGGGGTGCAATGCTTTCATTATCATTAATTGCACTCGCATTATCAATTGCATTAGCACAGGTAGGAGTGATATAAAATGAAAAAAGTTACGGTTCCGGAACAGAGCTTGGGAGAGAAGGTAGTGAAGCACGCAGCCGCCATAAAAGTGGCGATGAAAGAATCAGTATATCCGCTGACGGCGACTGTATTTTATCCACGGGAAAGGAAGAAGATGCCGGATAATTTCCGTGGCTACCTCATGTTTGACCCCGACAAGTGCATTAGCTGCTGGGAGTGTGCTTTTGTATGCCCTGCGAATGCGGTTCAAATGAAAGAAGCCCCAAATAAGAGATACTACCCCACAGTAGATTACGGGAAGTGCATTTTCTGTCATTTCTGCGTTGATTCCTGCTCTGGTGGTGCATTAAAAACAACAAAGATTCATGACGTAGCGTATAAGGATATGGACGAGATGCTCACACTTACCGAAGAGATGATCGAAGAGCCAGAGATAATTCGTGAGGACAAAAAGTTGGTGGAGTATGAGATAGACGAGCAGGATTTACATTTGAAGAGGACGCGAGAGGAAGATACTCTTTTTGTTGAGGTTACACCTCCAGTGGAGATACCGATGGTGAGTCAGTGCATAGAGCCGGAGAGCTGTCTCGGATGCAGGATTTGCGAGGAAATGTGTGAAAGTGGGGCGATTTCTTCTATTATAGAAAGACAGGTAGTCAAGATGGCGATAGACCGTGATAAATGCACTGGGTGTGGATTATGTGTTAAGGAGTGTTCGATGCAGATATTGAGGCTTGTGAGGAAGTGAAAATGGAAATAAGAGTTAGTTAAAAGGAGGTTAAAAAATGGCAGGAATAGCAATAGGAGAATCGGAATGGGAAGTAACAGTTCCCGAGAAACCGTTAAAGGACAAATTATATTTTGAGAATTTAAAGGCTAAGGTCATAGATACGAACTTATGCAGCCGGTGTTTGACATGCGCGTGTATATGTCCCGTAGACGGAATAACGGCAGTGGATGGCGTGGACTTTCCGGATTATGAAGCTAAATGCACGGACTGCGGCGCCTGCGTGCGAGTATGTCCGAGGTTTGTTTACGAGCCAAAAAGTGGTCTGGGCACCTATATAGAATTCATTGCCGGGCGGTCGAAGCGGTTTGCAGGGCAGGATGGAGCAATGGTGACAGAACTCATCGTTTCGGCAATGGAAATGGGAATGATAGACCGCGGTTTGTTCGCCGGCAGGGACGAGAAATGGGCAATCGAGATGTTCCACGTGCGAGACCCTCAACAGCTTGCGATTCCCACACTCGGAGGCACAAAATATACATTTGCAGATGTCCTGCCAGCATTAAAGAAAGCGGTGAGGTTCACAAAACGCGGTGTTGGTGTTGTCGGGACGCCCTGTATAGTTTCTGGCGTCAGAAAACTACAGCAGGAATTCCCTATTTTCCGTGAAAAGGTGAAACTCGTTGTGGGTTTGTTCTGCACAGAGAATTTCCATTATGACGATATTTCAAAATTCCTGCAAGAAAAGGGTGTTGATTTCGATAAGTTAATCAAGACAGACATAACGAAGGGTAAGTTCATCGCTACCATGAGTGATGGTGAAAAAGTGAAATTCAAGGTGAAAGAAGTAGAAGATATAGTTGCAAGTGGGTGCAACGTTTGTACGGATTTCACTGCGGTGGAGAGCGATGCGAGTGTGGGTAGTGTAGGAAGTGCCCCGGGATTTTCGACGGTCGCGGTGCGAGAAGAGCCTGCGAAGAAGGTTATAGAATATATCAAAGAGAAAGGATATGCGGATTTCGGTGAGGCAAAGCCGGAAGAACTGGATTACCTTATTAATCTCAAAAAAGGGAGAGAGAAGAATATAACAAAACCTATTTAGAGTGCCTTAGCTACAGATAAACGTTCTGAGCGGCATGCCCTGCTTCCATGTGCACATATCTTATCCCTCTCGGGTAGCTCGCTCCTGTTCGTTCATCTCTGACTGGCGTTTTATACCTTTTGGTTGTTCGCTCATAAACAGCAGAGATCACTATGACAATGGCACCTTCTCTGACCCAACGCTGTCCGAGAGCGGCATCAGATAATTCTACTCTTTTATCACCTTCCGCAACCCTTACCAGTTCATGCTCATGAGGTTTATAATCCCTTTGGAAAGGTTATTCACATTTCCAGCAACGACATAAACTTCGAGAGGAAGTAGCACCTGCGGATGGTGTTCTTCCTCCCCAATGGACTGTAATCCCCTGTGTAGCCCAAAGAAGCTGCAAGCGTCAACGGTTTGTCTTTATACGACCTCAGGCAATTTTATTTCGGCGTTATGATCCGCAACCGGGATATGGACGGGTTCTTCTCCGTCGTTTTGCAATATTACGAATCCAATCCCACTCAAGCACGATTAGTCTCTTCTTCATTTTACCTCGCTCACCACCCAATTCTCATCTCATGACGGAAGAACCGCCCTTATCTCTTTCAATATTTCTTTTACCGGAGGTACATCTGTAAACCAAATTCTTTGGGTTATTTCGTTGCAACAGGCTTTGTAAAGCATGGAGATTAAATCTTTAATAGCAGGCGGTAGCAATGGAGGCTTATTTTCCACTAATTTTTTCCAGCCTACGTTATCTACTTTTTTCGCTTCTTCAACCTCTTCATACCATGATGTATTACGGTAAAATATCCTCGCTATCTCTTTACTCACCGGCATTCCTTTATACGTAAACCGACACTCGTCTAAAGTGCCTACGGCATCTACCAGCATCAGTTTTCGGTCTTCGTCAAATCCAAATTCCACCTTACCATCTTCATTTACGAGCCCTATTCTTCTTGCCTCCTTAGTGATGAGTTCATTGATAAGTAGTGTTATCCTCTCAATTTCTTCCATTTCATCTTCGCTCAGACCTGCAATTTCCTTTGCCTCTTCCCTGCTCAGGTATCTATCGCTTGCTTCCAGCTTGGTGGAGACATCGAGAAGCGGTTTTTCTAAGACCTGCCCGGGATAGGGCGTTTCGTTCAACCCTAAATCCGCCAGTCTCAAACCCCCTTCTTGTAATCGCTTGAAAACACTTGAGCCCTCTGGTAGCGAGTTACGATAGATTATCTCGAGCGGGATAAGGAGGTTTGCCTTTTCTTCCCTGTAAATGGAGTAGTCGTAAGTATTTCCCTTAATGTCAGGCTTTAAAACTCTCAACAGTTCTATTTCCATACACAATCGCGGCGATTTTAATTCCGATAATCTTTTGACTTCGCCTTCTTCCACTAATCCCTTGTAATGTGTCCTTATTCCCTTCTCTTCCAATTTCTCAAAGAAGTAGGCGGTGGTTATGCAGATAGCGGCTCCTTTTGCCTGAATATGGTCAGGCATCTCTCCCCAATCAAATACAGAGTATCTGTCAGAGAAGACGAATTGAGCCTTTCCTGTTTTGTTTTTCTCCGGTTCCTCAATAACTACCAGGTCTTTTACACTACCCATGTTACATCTCCTTTTGTGTTATGTAAAAAAATTGCAAATCCACGAGAAAATTATAATATCCCATCTATCTTGGCACCACACTTTGGACATCTTGAATCTCGTATTTTATTCTCCAGAATCTGGAATCCATAGCGCCGGATTAACAACTCTCCGCATTGGTAGCAGTAGGTATTCTCCCCGCCCTCACCCGGAACATTGCCCTCGTACACGTATCTCAATCCTACATCCAGCCCAATTTCACGCGCTTTACGTAAGGCTGTAATAGGTGTTGGGGGGAGATTGGTTAGCTTATATGCGGGATAGAACTGTGAAATATGCCATGGTATGTCCACGGCTACGCTTTTGATGAACTCGGCAATCCCTCTGAACTCTTCCTCAGAATCGTTCAATGTTGGTATAACCAGCGTGGTTACTTCAACCCAAACTCCCAGGCTTTTGTACAGCTTTATCGCATCCATGACGGGTTTCAGGTGCCCACCGCAATTTTTTCGATACAGGTCTTCAGATAGCCCCTTCAGATCTACATTTACCGCATCTAAATAAGGGGCGAGAGTACGTATAGCTTCTTCCGTAATATGCCCGTTTGTGATAAAGGAGTTGCATATCCCTTCTTTATGTGCCAATCTGGCGGTGTCATAAGCAAACTCGAAAAAGATGGTCGGTTCGGTATAAGTGTATGCGATGGTTCTACAACCGTATTGCCTGGCTGCCGCAACAATCTCTTCAGGAGATGCATCTTCCCCCACTATCAGTTTCTCGCCTTCTTTTGGCATCTGAGAAATATGGAAGTTCTGGCAGTTCTTGCATCTGAAGTTACAGCCAACCGTAGCAATTGAGTATGCCTCAGAGCCTGGATGGAAATGGAAGAAAGGTTTCTTCTCTATTGGGTCAATCCCTCGCGCAACTATCTTACCATAGACCAGGCTATAGAGGACACCACCCCTGTTCTCTCTAACTCCGCATATCCCCCTCTTCGATTCATTTATCTTACAATGATGAGGACATAGGTGGCATCTAACTGCGTTCTCTTCTAATTTCTCGTAGAACATCGCCTCTTTCATTTTAGCCTTTTGATTAATGTAGTAGCTGGTTTGCGAAATTTTTAAACGTGATAGATGACAATAATTAACGGTTCTTATTTATAAACATCAACCATTTTCAGCTTTTCGTGTGTGTTGCACAATTAAATTTTCTTCGCTATAAGATTTTACTGATTGCGTATATCTTAAGATGTTTCTTGAGAGATTATAGTTCTCCTTCTGAATCATCGAAAGTTTATTAATTCCTTACGTGGAAAGGGCGCGGCTTCAGCAAAGGTGGAAAGGATAGAAAACGAGATTGAGAAATCCGTGGAAGAGAAGGAAGATTGTGAGGAGGGCGGTTATTCGCAAGTGTATGAGGGAATATCCTGATATATAAACATAATGGGAAAGAAAAGTAAAAAGGGAAAAGATGGAGAAAAGATGAAGATGTGCGTAACTGCGATGGCAGGGGATTTGAACGCGCATGTAGACCCGAGGTTTGGAAGATGCAAATATTTCGTGTTCGTTGACCCGGATACGATGGCGTTCGCGAAGCGATGCCAAACGATGCTATTGCTGCACCGGGAGCAGGGACTCAAGCAGCACAAACAATAGTGAATAGAGGAGTGGATGTGCTCATATCCGGGAATATAGGTCCAAATGCTTTTCAGGTACTTTCTACAGCCGGTGCAAAAATTGCCGCCGGCGCGTATGGTACGGTGAAAGAAGTAGTTGAGATGTACAAAAGCGGTAGATTTGCAGAGGGCTCAGTCGGAAGCTTTTGTCCGACAGAAAGCTCTAAGAGTAGAAGGGCATAAGAAAAAAAGCTAAAAAGAAAAAAGTGAAGAAAAGAATAGAGGAAATTAAGAGGAGGTGATAAAAGAAAAGAGTGTGAACTGTGTGGAAAAGAAGGGAGTAGAATGGAAGCAAACCACAAAGAGCTTGGACGACGCATTATGGTTTGTCAGGGGTGCTGGTCAAAGCTATATGAGGAAAACAGCATGGTAGCGGATATCGGCAGTTCCGGCGGTAGTAGCTCTTTCTGCAAGTAGAGGGAGTAGGGAAAAAGAGCAGATAAATTCACGGAGCGGTTCGCAGGGATAGTTGATAAAGTTCTCTTATAACCACTATAGATTACATAGATTTTCACAAAGCTTTTCTTAAAGAAAAGCTTTACCAAAAGAATTATATTTTTCTTAGCACTGGTTCTTTCTTTAAAAAGAAAGTGTTTTGTGAAAAAGAAAAAAGTGTTGAAACAAATAACCGTTATAAGTGGAAAAGGAGGCACAGGGAAAACGACACTTGTAGCCTCTTTCGCCGCCCTCGCGGAGAACAAAGTCATTGCAGACTGCGATGTGGACGCACCAGACCTCCATCTACTGTTGCATCCGGAAATCATAGAGCGGAAGGAGTTTAAAGGACTGAAAGTTGCCGTTATGGATAAAACGCTATGTACCGAGTGCGGCACATGCGAAGAAACATGTAGATTCAATGCGATAATTTTGACTGAAGAATCAGGTTATGCAGTCAATTCCGCACGTTGCGAGGGCTGCGGCGCTTGTGTGTTTTCGTGCCCGCAGGAGGCAATTACGCTTAAAGAGCGTGTTTCCGGTTATACATTTATATCAAAAACTGAATATGGCACAATGGCGCATGCACAGCTAAATATCGCGGAAGAAACGTCTGGAAAACTGGTCACTGAGGTTAGAGACCGCGCACAGCAGGTTGCAGAAAAGGAAAACAGTGAACTCATTCTGATTGACGGAGCGCCAGGCATCGGCTGTCCAGTAATTGCGTCCCTGACTGGCGTGGACCTTGCACTCATCGTTACCGAGCCCACGATGTCCGGACTGCATGACCTCGAACGAATCCTGGATATGACCTCTCATTTCGGGATTGGTTCAGTCGTCTGCATCAACAAATACGACATTAATGAGGAGAACAGCCGGAGGATTACCGCGTTTTGCCGGCAGCGTGGAATAGAAGTTGTTGGAAACATTCCTTATGACCCTGTGGTCACTGAGGCAATGGTCGCTGGCATGCCTGTGGTTGAATTCTCGGAGGGCAAGGTGTCGGAGGCGATAAAGGATTTGTGGATGGGTATAAATTGCTTCGGATGAAGGGTTTTTGCGCACAAAAAGTTTGTTAGAAGAACTCCTGCTCCCTGATATTATCCAGCGATTCCCGCTTCCCGATGACCACTACTGTATCGCCCTCCCGTATTTCATCATCAGGACCTATGTTTATAACTTCCTCGCCCCTTATGATAGCGACTATTGTTGTTCCTACTTTTTCCTTTATCCCTAAGATACTACATGCGTCTCTAACGCGCTTATTTGCAATCTTAGCACCATGTCCAACCGTTAAACTTTCTAACGATATCTCCCCAGTCTTCGTAGCGAACTCGAGGAAATCAGCGATTGCCGGCTTTGTTAAGCTTCTTGCCAACCTCCTCCCTCCTATTTTTTCCATTAAAATCACTTTTTTTACACCAACACTGTATAGCCGCTTAGCAGCCTCTTCAGAACTCGCTCTTGTTACTATCTCCAGATTCTTATTGAGTTCCTTCGCAGCAATGCAGAGGAACAAATTATCAGAATCCGAAGGTAAAGTGGATACCAGACCAGAAGCACGTTCTACGCCTGCTTCTATTAAAGTCTCATCCAACGTCGCGTCTCCTTCCACCACCGACAAATTCTTCTTCCTTAGTTCTATTGCAATCGCAGAATCATGCTCAATGATTACAAAATCTAAGCCTTCTTTTCTGAATTCTTCTGCTGTTACACTCCCTGTGCGACCTCCACCGCATATTATCTTGTGGTTTTTCATCTTTGCCACGCTCCTTCTCTCCTTTGCTATACCAAAAGCTTTGCTTAACCTTCCTTCCAGTATTAATCCCATTATCTCTACCAGTACATATAAGGCTACGCCTACGCCCGAAATCATCAATCCTGCCGCAAATACCCTTCCGGCTGGGGTCTCAGGAACTATATCGCCATATCCAACGGTGGTAATTGTGGCTATGGTCATGTAGAGGGCATCAAGCAGAGAGAGTTGCTGTTGGGCTTCGATATACCAAAAGCCCACCGTCCCTACCATAATCACCACGAGCAAGGAACAAATAGCAATCAATATGTGTCGTACTGGTTCCATGTTTCAAAATCGAGCTTTATGTATATTAAATAACATTTGAACTTTTATAGTACCGCTCGGCTTTAATAAAAAGATTTTTTTGCTTTTTAGGAAGGCTAAAGTTTAATATGATGCGACATATAATAGTTCAGAGATGTACAATATGAAAAAAGTCTATGGACCAGTACCATCACGGCGTCTTGGTCGCTCTTTAGGCGTTGGCCCAATTCCATTCAAAACCTGTGACTACTCCTGTGTGTACTGCCAGCTCGGCAGGACAACGCACATGACCATTCAGCGTAAAGACTTCTTCCCTCCGGAAGAGATGCTGAACGAAATCAGAAGAGTAATAGAAGTAGAAAGTAGCCATAGCCACAGCAAAATAGATTTTGTCACCTTCGTAGGCGAAGGCGAACCGACGTTATGCAAAAGCCTCGGTTGGCTAATCAGGAAGACCAAAGAAATAGCGGATATACCCACAGCCGTTGATACAAACGGTTCGCTTCTTTACCGAGAAGATGTAAGAAACGACCTTTCACAAGCAGACGTTGTTATGCCATCGCTTGACGCAGGCACTGCTGAAACATTCAGACGGATAAACAGACCGCATCGAGGGATTGATTTTGAAGCGGTTGTCGAAGGCATGGAAAAGTTCAGGCAAGAATATGACGGTGAGATATGGGCAGAAGTCATGCTGGTAAAAGGGCTCAATGACTCAGAAGAGGAATTAGAAGCGATAAAAAGCAGGCTTCGCCCCATAGAGCCCAACCGAACGTATATAAATGTCCCGATAAGACCGCCGGCGGAACCGTGGGCTGTGCCTCCTGATAAAGAGAGCATCGCATTAGCACATGCGATTCTCAGTGATGTCAATGTAGTAGATATTACCGCAGAGGAGACAGGTGAATTTTCCGCT
Source organism: Candidatus Methanophagales archaeon (assembly GCA_003601795.1). Classification (GTDB taxonomy): domain Archaea; phylum Halobacteriota; class Syntropharchaeia; order Alkanophagales; family Methanospirareceae; genus QEXZ01. The sequence continues at coordinate 1,779 of PIXU01000017.1, read as the reverse complement.
GAGGGATTCACAAACCCCGAAGACGCGATATTAGCAATAATAAGACGGCATCCAATGCGCGAGGAGCAGGTTATAGACACACTAAAAAAATTTGAGGTTGAGGAAAGAGAGGTTCACGACAGCTTAACGAGGCTGGAGGAAAGCGGAAAAATAAAGAAAGTTAAATACAGGGAAAAAATCTTCTGGCTTACAATGGAGGAAAAAAGAGGACATGACTAATCCGAAACCTAATGGTGGTGAGAGAAGCATTGTCATATCGTTTTACCGTGCATTCAGAAGTTTAGGGACAGCTCTTCCAACGTTGCTGGGTGTCGTCCTCCTTCTGGGGCTTTTCCTAACCCTTGTATCAAAACAGTTTATTGCATCTGTGTTTACCGGGGAGTTGTTTCATGATACGATAATTGGTTCCGCAATGGGTAGTATCGCAGCAGGTAATGCTGTCAATAGCTATATAATAGGTGGGGAGCTTATGAACAAGGGTGTGAGTCTCTTTGCGATAACCGCCTTCATAGTGACATGGGTTACAGTTGCCGTAACTCAATTTCCTGCTGAAGTTGCCTTTCTCGGAAAGCGATTCGCAGTTATTAGAAACTCCCTGAGTTTCTTCCTCGCCATCCTTGTATCCGTAGCAACTGTTACCACATTGATGGTGGTTCAATGAAGGTCGTGAGAAAAACAGAAAATGAAGATTTTTGTGGAGAAGAAAACAAAAGGGAATAATTATAGTTTCTATTTTTTGGTCGCGGTTATTTTTCTCTATTTCCTTCTCTTTTTCTTCAATCCAGAAAAGGCATATAACGCTCTAAAAGCGAGCGGAAACATATTTATTCAGATAATTCCAGTATTATTGCTCGTCATCCTTCTTATGGCGCTTATAAATTATTTCTTATACCCAAAAACTGTGGCGAAGTACGCGGGAAAAGGGTCGGGAATAAAAGGGTGGTTCTTAGCTATATCCGCGGGAATAATTAGCCATGGACCTATTTATGTCTGGTATCCTTTATTGAAAGAGCTTCGAGACCATGGCATGAGAAATGGCTTAGTTGCCGCTTTTCTATACAGCAGGGCAATAAAAGTACCACTGCTACCCTTGATGGTCTATTACTTTGGAGCTTTATTTGTGGTCGTGCTGCTGCCCTATATCGTTATTGCTTCTCTCGTTGAGGGAGAAATTATTGAACTAATAGAAAGCCGAAAATGAAGCGTTTGTGATGCTTGCACTTTTTCCTAAAGAGGCGATGTTCCTACGTAGAAAGGGTATTTTTCGCCCTTTCCTTCTTCACCGGCAAAATCAATATTATTAAAGCATCTTATCTATGAAAGATAATTTTACCATGCTCAAAGACATCATACGCGGCACGCTTCACATAATCGTTTACAATGAACCACGCCAGTGCATAAGCCCATACAAATAACGCCAATGTCCAGCCAATTGGTGGCATAAGAATCCCGTAAACTACAATCAATGTGGCAACCGTCTGAGTCGAGATAACGGCAAATAGCAGAATCTTCGCGGGTTTGATAGACCAGAAAGGTCCCCTTGTTCGCGTCACAAACAAGGTCAGGTGACCTGCGACAGAGAGCTTCAGGTAAATGAACGGCTGAATGCACTCACGTGTCATGTGTAAAATCTCCTCCCCTATGTAGAAGATCCCGAATGAAGATATGACACCTGCAATGCCCAGAACGGTTGCTATCCCAAGCACTACCCGCATATTCCACTTCTCCGGCTTGTTCGAATATTTAACGTTGTCGAATGCAATGGTCATAATCGGCAGG
>PIXU01000016.1 GCA_003601795.1 Candidatus Methanophagales archaeon | reverse complement strand
GGGATATACCACGTAGTGCAGTAGAATATTGATTGTCGATGTATGACTGAATAGTATGTCTGACTTGGGGATAACTCTGGGGTGTAGTATGTCTTCAGTGCATTACCAATCATTTTGGAGAGGATACGACTGGCTCTTGATCAATATTTAAAAAAGTGAATCTTCCAAGTTCTTCTTTGGCGTTGAGATCCCCCATAGGTTTACTATCTTTCTTTGCAAATCCCCATCCGGAAATCATATGATAATCAAATCCATCTGGAAGTGGATGTGGAATTATCAAAGATTCCCCTGTTTTTAGGGAAACGGTATATCCATTAAGTTTGAATTCATAGTTATTTGCTTTATATATGGTTACAGGTTCAAATTCGTTGTTAATCTTTATAATGCTGGTTTCAACAAAACCCTTACGCTCTTTAAGCATTTTTTCCAATTTAATTTTTCTATCTTTCCTCCGTTCAAAATAGGAGTTTATAGCTATGATTGTTCCTATTGCGCCAAATATGCTCAGCCCAACTTCAATGATCATAATAATTCACCATTCTCTATTTTGGTCTGAAAGTTTAAAAGTTTATATCTTTTTGCTGTTTTTGGTCAGAGAAGCTCAAAGCTCATATTATTTCTCGGCAGGCTCGTTTATCAAAAGGGTGTGAACGTTCTGATAGGGGCATTGCCAATAATCTTGTCACGATATTCAAAAGGGAAAAAAGATGTGAAGCTTGTGATAGTAGGGGAAGGACCAATGAGAAAGCAACTGGAGAAAGACGCCAATTATTTGGATATATCAAAAAATGTTGTTTTTACCGGTTATCTGGATGATTACGCGGTTAGGAGTTTATTAAAAGCAGCGGATGTGGTTGTTGTGCCTTCTCTGTATGAGCCATTTGGAATAGTCGCATTAGAGGCGATGGCGGCTAAGACGCCAGTGGTTGTGTCAGATATTGGCGGTCTTTCAGAGCTAATAAGTGATGGAGAAGGCATAAAAGTGACGCCGAACAACTCTGAAAGTCTTGCAGCTTGCATTGTAAAAATTCTGTCCGAGGAGGATGAAGATAAAGGAAAAGTTGAGGTAGAGGAAATGGTAGAAAAAGGATTCAAAAGGCTCTCGCTTTAAACTGGGGTAAGGTTTCAGAGGCTACTATCGGTGTTTATGCAAAGGTTTTAGCTCGGGCTTCATCGGAGATACCAGCGCAAGGGAAGGATATTGAAATAAGAATAGAAACAGGAACAGAGAAAGGGGAGCTATGGAAATATTCGTATTCATAATTTACCATGCCGCAAAATCGAAAATAACAGCCAAAAAGCCATTATCCCTGCTCCAAGAAAACCAATAATACCAATAAGCGGTATTTCGTGCCATTTGGGTGGAACACCGGAAAGAACCATAAGGGCGGAGCCTATCACAAGCGAAGCTAAAACAATGGCAAATACCGTACGATTGTTAGTCTGGTCGAGGGTTTTAAGCAATGGATCAAGCCCTTTATGCTCAAATTTTATCTTTACCTCGCCTTGCTTTACCCGTGCCAATATGTCTCGTGCCTCAGAGGGCAGGTCACGTAACAGCAAGCGCGTTTCGAGAGCGGAGAGATAAAAATCTTTGATTAACCTCTGGGGACTCATACGATCCATGATTAACTTTTCGGCGAACGGTTCGGCGTGTTTCACGGCATTGAACTCGGGGTCCAGTTCTCTGCCCACGCCTTCAATGGTCACCAGTGCTTTTGCAAGCAGATAGAAGTCCCGGGGCCCTTCCAGATGATGTTCGATGATCACATCCCCCATGTGGGTTATAACACTCCCTATCTCAAGTTCTTTTAGTGAACCATAAGCATAAACCTCGATAAGTTCGGTAATGTCCGATTCTAACTCCTCAACATCTCGGACATGGCTGCGCCCGGTTAATTTTAAGATTGTTTTCGTAATTTTATGTTCATCTCTGCTTATTATCCCAATGAAGATGTCAGCTAAGTCCTCGCGATGACGTGCAGACAGCTTACCCATCATGCCGTAGTCAAGGAAGCAGATGACATTGCCATCCAGAACTCTGATGTTTCCCGGATGCGGGTCTGCGTGAAAGAACCCGTGTTCAAAAATCTGTTTAAGAATGAGGTCCAATCCCCGCGATGCCACGACTTTAGGGTCAATTCCGTGCTCACGCACCTCGGTTTTTGTAATATCCGTGACTTTGTACCCGCAGATAAACTCCATCGTCAAGACTTTACCTGAGGAGAACTCCTTATAGACCTTAGGCACGTGAATTGTCGTGTCATCCTGGAAATTGTTAGCAAAACGCTCAATATATGCCGCCTCGATTCTGAAGTTCAGTTCCTTCCGAATCACACGTGCAAATTCCTCTACTAATTTCACAATGTCTATAGCTTCAGCCTCCTTAAGATATTTCTCCGCCCGTGTGGCGAGATGGAGCATTATCTCCAGGTCTACCTCGATAATTTTGTCAATATCAGGACGCTGGATCTTGACTGCTACTTCTTCACCCCCGGGCAATACCGCTTTATGCACCTGTGCAATAGATGCGGCAGCAATAGATGAACCCGAAAAATCCATGAAGAGACGATCCACTGAACTGTTCAATTCCTCCGCAATAATTCGCTTCGCATCTTCCGTGGAAAACGGAGGGGCCTCCTCTTGAAGCTTCTCCAGTTCGATGATAAGCTCCTGCGGCACCATATCCGGTCTGGTGCTCATAATCTGGCCAAATTTGACAAAAGTGGGTCCAAGCTCTTCCAGTGCCATCCGCACCCGTCCCCAGTGCGAAACATCCGCTATTTCCGCAGCAGTTTTACCTAATATGAAGCCCTTACCGAAATCGAGATGTTTTTGTAACTCAAGCTTCGCTAATACCTCACCAAAACCATACTTCACCAATATTGCGATAACCTCGCGATAGCGGTTGATATGGCGATACGTGCGGCTTATCACACCGATTTTACGAATCGGCATTTCCTCATTCTTTCTTCTTCTCTAAGACCTCTTTGACCGCTTCAAGAAAACCTTTTACGACATCTTTCACCACTTCTACCGCTTTATCACCCACCTCTTTTGCGGAGTCAAGAGCAGCTTCTGCGGCATGTTCCGCGAGGTCAGCGGCTTTGGTACCTGCCTGCTTTGTCCCCTCGATTATGCCCTCGGCAGCACCCTTGGTGACCTCAGCAGCATCCACCTCCGTCTTCCGTGCACCCTCGATTGCACCTTTCATCGCGCCTTTAGCCACGGATTCCACTTTCTCCCTCGTAACTTCGGCTCCCTCCAATGTCTTCTTAACAGTATCCCTGGTGATCTCAACTACCTTCTCTTTTATGTCTTCCCCCGTCTCAACCGCTTTCACCACGGCTTCTCTAACGGCTCGTGTTACCTCACTCTCTTTTTCTTCCATGTTTTTTTACACCTTAAATTCATATTTGTATATGAATAAAGTATAACTTCCTTCTAATTAATAAACCACGAGAACTCACAAGATTAACACGAGAGATAGCCTTTAACGGGTGATAGAATCGCTAATGGAGCACAGAAAAGCTATTACGTTGCTCTCGTGAAATAAACTCTTTCATAATTTTTGGGGACATGGGCAGAGCCCACGATGTGTAATCTTGCGGTTACTTTTCGGAAATACTATAAATATAGTATTTATAATAATTAAATATAGTATTTATAATAATTATGATAGATTCAAAGATAAAATCCGCTGAGCATGAAACCCCCGTGGACCGCGCGGTCAGACGAGTGAAAGCGATGATGATGAACTGGGGCTTTGCAGAAGGCTGCAGCTCTGTTTATGCCGTGCTTATCGCATCCCGCGAGCCG
>PIXU01000015.1 GCA_003601795.1 Candidatus Methanophagales archaeon | reverse complement strand
ACATTGTAAAGTTTTCGCGCCTGATGCGTCCCGTAGGACCTGGGTTCTTTTCTCAGAACCCATCTCCGGGCTATTGCTCTCACAACCCGTACCGATCGTAGGCTTGTTGATCCGTTACATCAACAACAACCTAATCGGCCGCAGACCTATCCTTGGGCGCCTCAGCTTTTGGACATCCTGCATTCCAGCAAGCGATGTCCCATCCGGTATTAGCCCCAGTTTCCCGGGGTTATCCCGGACCCAAGGGCAAGTTGTCCACGTGTTACTGAGCCGTCCGCCGGTTTGGTCATCAGATGCAAGCATCGGATGACCATCCCTCGACTAACATGGCTTAATCGAACTCTGATAGCAGTAGCCTCTGGCAGGATCAACCAGTATTACCGAGCATGCACAAACGAGCATACACACACCCCTCTGAGCCAATCAGATTTACTGGATTACCAGTGGGTTAGCTCTTACGTCGGACACGAAATCACCATACTCGTGTCCCCATATGCATTCTTCTGTCTATAGCATAGTGGAAGTCAACCCATCATCCTCGGGTTATCCCTCTCTCAGAGTTGACGCCGGTACTATGCTACTATAAATGTATGATATCCTATTACTTTAAAAACCTTTCACCTGATATATAAAACTTTCCTCGTCATAAAACACCCACCTTTTCTATGCCTCTATGCTGAGCTCTTTGTAAAGCTTAAGATACTCTTCTCCCGTTTTTGTCCATGAATACGCACCTGCTCTTTCCTTCCCTTTTCTCTTCAATTCCTCACGGAGGCTCGCATCATGGAGCAATTTTGACATCCCCTCTGCTATGTCTTCAATACTATATGGACTTACAAGAACAGCAGCATCTCCGGCAACCTCTGCCGTCCCCCCTATATTTGATGTTACAACCGGTGTTCCTGCCTGCATAGCTTCTATTACAGGCATCCCGAAACCCTCACAGAGCGAGGGATAAACAAGTAAGTCAGCATACTTTAATACGCGACCACCTGCGGCAATGCTCCCTTATTATGTCCGACCGGCTTATTATTCCCACCAATTCTTTCTCACCTTCTTCACTTCCTCCTTTTACCACCGGCAATCTTCCTATATTGTATGTGTCCATCTTATGCAGCACATCCTCCAAAAACTCGTCGGGATATGCTTTTATCACATCTTTCGTGCATATTAATCCTATTCTTCTATAAACCGCCCCTGCCTCTCTTTGCTTTTCTAAATCCACTATGGTCGTTATTCCCAGCATCTTCCCATCCCTATCCACAACCGGGTAAGTTATGTGTCCAGTTCTCTCTGCAAAATAAAGACCTTCTTTCACCGTCTTATCTCCCGGAATAACGAGCACATCCTTCGTATATGCATCCTTCACTCTTATTCCTTCGAGTATATCCACCATGAATTCCCTCCTGTGCGCTGGTGATTCTTTCTTTACCTCATATTGCCCTGGATAAATTGTCCATCCCCCTACCAGCGAATAAGCAGGGATTATAGCAAGTAAAGCAGGAACAAACAGCGTATAAGAACCTGAGATTTCACAGACGATGAAAAGAGCGGTAAGCGGTGCATTAGCGGCAGCACCGAAGAAAGCCGCTGCGCCGATAAGAGAAAATACCCACGGGTTTCCTACCGTTTCTGGAAAGAAATAGCCGAAAGTCTGCCCTATTGCCCCTCCTAATGCCGCACCCATAGTTAAAGCAGGTAGGAATGAGCCACCACTACCTCCTGATCCTAAGGTTAAGGCAGTCCCTAAGATCTTCGCTACCGCGACGAACGCCAAAACGCTCACTGTTAGCTTGCCAGAGAAGGTTAATTGTATGAACCCATACCCACCACCAAAAATTCCGCTTGCTATTCCTATCACCCTTTCTACCTCATTTCGCGGATTAATGATGAGATAACCGATAAGGAAAAGCATGCCAATCATAAGTCCGCCTATTCCTGGCTTGAGATAATCAGGAATCTTCAATCTTCCGAAGAAAAAGGATCTCAAAACCTCCAACAGTTTGGCGAATGCAATAACAAAAGGAACGCAGGCTATTCCGAGAACTATGAATAAAAGTAACGAAAAAGGTTTTAAAAGGGTCGTAATGTCATATTCTCCTATTTCATAAAGGTGCCCCAGTCCTAAGAAGGAACAGGAGACGATGTAAGCCATGATAGAACAAATTATCGCGGGTACCAGTGCCTCTATTTCCATATCTCGCTTGTATAAAGATTCAATACCAAAAAAAGCACCGCCAAGTGGTGATTTGAAAATTGCTGCTATTCCCGCTCCTGCTGCCGCCGATACTATTTTCCTTCTCTCTCTCTCTTCTAATTTTAAAAATCTGCTTAAAACCGAACCCACTGTCGCACCTATCATGGCACTCGGTCCCTCTCTTCCTGCACTCCCCCCGGAGCTAATGGTCAACACTGAACATATACCCCTCACCAAACCAGTCTTGCCTTTTATTACCCCTCTCTCGTTGTGGAACCCATCTATGAACACATCGGTCTCATGAAGTTCGGGCTTTTCAATCGGAAAAAATTTAAATTTTATTATTCCGCATATCAAACCACCCAACGCGGGAATAAGGGCTAAAAGAATCAACAATTGTGGATTTGCGATGACATCTCCGAAGAGTGGTGCAAAAGCGAAGAAATGAGGCTCATTTTCCGGTGTTGGTGGATAGTAACCGCCGATGAATTCTAAGAACAAAGGTGAGAAGAAATTTAAAGCTAAAAAGAAGCAAGCGATAGCAAGACCCACTAAAATACCCGTGATTGCATAATAGAACGTCTGCTTAGCCCATGTTCTCAAATATCTTATCTCCTCTTCCACTTTTTATCCCTTCTTTCTCCCTATAACATCTCCAACACCATTTCAATTTTATCAAAGACGAAATCAGGTTTTTCCTTTTTCAGTTCTTCCTTTGAGTACAACCCGGTAGTTAATCCAATTGTTGTTACCCCTGCCCTTCTTCCCTGAACTATATCCTGCGGCGTATCGCCACAATAGAAAGAGTGGAAAATGGAGGAATCAAGTAATTCAATCGCTTTAAGCAAGGGTTCAGGGTCTGGTCTTGTTCGGGCTGTATCCCCCGCAGCGAGCAAAACATCATAAGGGAAACGAAAATTCCTTATCGTTTCTTCTGCTGATACCCTATCCTTTGTGGTCACTATCCCTATGTTTATCCCTTTTTCTCTCAGCAGTTCAAGCGTCATTCTCGCATTCGGAACTTCTTTTATCATCGGTTTGAATTTACCCCTCATAAGCTCAAGGAATACCGAATTAAACTCATCCGGGTCTTTATCTGAATATAAAACCCTGAAAGAGAGCAGACTTGGTAAATGAATTGTTTCCTTTATCTCTTTATCTGTCGGAATTCTCAAACCAGTTATTCTTGCTGCTTCCTTCACCGAACTCAAAATCGCTGCGGATGAGTCTATTAGGGTGCCATCCATATCAAAAAGACCTGTTTTGAATTTCATTCTTATTCATTCAATTTTTATTTTATCCTAGCTGACTAACTAACACGAGGAAATAATGATGAATTCTTCGGTCTTCAGTAAGTTCGGGATGAAAAGAAAGCGCCAGTATATTTCTTTGCTTTGCAGCTACTATTTGCCCATTTAGCGTGGCTAACACTTCTACGGAATCTGCAGCTTCTTTCGCAAGCAATACCATTCCTGCAAAAGTGCCCAAAATCGGCTCTTCTTCTCCTGCCGCTTCTCGATGCTTTATCCCTACCACTTTTCCTTCCTCGCTCCTTTCTTCTTCAGTGCGATAACGTGCTCCTCCGCCCTGTATCAAGTTCCCTAAAAAAGAAAAAGTCTATATATAAAAAAAGAGGATAAGCAATGAGCATGAGCGAGGTATACTTCATAGAGGCAAAAGAAGGTACCCTTACACTAGAAAAACAACTTGAAACATTACTGGAAAAGGTCGGAGTTGGTGATTTGAAAGGGGTTACCGCTCTGAAGATGCACATGGGCGAGCAAAATAATAAGACCTTCATCAAACCCCTTTATGTGCGCGAGATAGTGGCAGTACTGAAAAAACACGGTGGAGACCCTTTCGTTACCGATACCACGACCATCTATAAGGCAAAGAGATATACTGCGATGGACTATTACCGAACAGCATTTGCGCATGGATTTCTACCCTCTTATCTCGGCTGTCCTGTGATTATAGCAGATGGTCTGAGAGACGACGGTGTGCGCGTGAACGAGAAAGTAGAAATAGCGAAGAGCATATTCGAGAGTGACGCTATGCTAGTTATTACGCATGCCACGGGTCATGGCGCTTCTTCTTTCGGTGGTGCAATAAAAAACGTTGCAATGGGCTGCGTAACTAAAAAAACAAAAAAATATCAGCATGAAGTGACACAGCCAGTGCTCCATGCAGATTTATGTAATCAGTGTGATAAGTGTAGAGAAGCGTGTAAACATGATGCGATTAGTGAAGACCATGAGATAATCCGTGAAAACTGCATTGGTTGTGGTTCCTGTATTGCGGTATGCGAAACGGGCGCTTTAAAATCAGCCGAGGGTGAGTCCACGAATTTACAAAAGCGACTTGCAGAGGTCGCTTTTGCCGTCCTTAGAAACCTTCCGTATGACAAATCTATCTTTGTTAATTTCCTTGTTAATATTACGCCGTTTTGCGATTGTAGTGAATTTGAACCGGAATATATGTGCCAGGATATAGGCGTTTTAGCCTCTAAGGATATTGTAGCTGTGGACCAGGCTACCATAGATATGATAGGCAAACACCTGTTCGAAGGCGACCCAACAGTTCAGATGCGAGAAGCGCATAGATTGGGCTTGGGCGAGCTGGAATATGAGATTCGCAGGGTTTGAATACCACGAGAACGTATTTGCTCAATATTCTGTGGACTTAATTTCCAAACTCCAAATCCCAAATACCAAACAATATCCAAAATCCTATGTTTAAAATAGACTTTGTAAAAGAAAAGGGTTTGCTATGAAGCCTGATAAATCTCGAAATCATCTATAAACCACGACCCTAACTCTTCTTTCAACTCGTTCACTTCTGATTCTACTCTTTCCACTATTTTACCATCATAACCTCCTCCATACACAGACATATCCTGAAGTAGTCTCATCAACTCCTTTACCACTTCTGTTATTCTTATCGCATCTATCTCTTCTCCCCCTCGGCGCTTCCATCGCTCCTTCCCCAACCAGTATGTCATCATCATCTGTATGGGATACATAGTAATAGCATATGTTGGAAACTATGTATATATAAGCTTTTCGTTTTTCACAAAAGTTTACCCTGAATGGTAACCTAAAAACACTTCGATTCAAAATCGCCCTATGTTCCTGGACTTAATTTCCAACGTCCAAGTCACAACACAAATACCAAACAGTTTGTGATTTGGGATTTCCCCCATCTATTGAGCATGTTCAAATTGTCTATAAAAGACCCTGATGCATTCTTCAGGTCCGACAAATTTGTATCCTTGTTTTTTTAGTCCACCAATCAACATTCTTAAATAATCAGTACCAAGAAATGGATGATAGAAGAAAGAGGCAACTATGTCTTTGTCACCACTGCTGCTTATATACTCCCCTTTTGCCAACATCTCAAAAACGCTCTGAACTGGCTGATCACCTCTAACATAATCAAGATTTGTTGGAATAACGATCTGTCCAAATTTGTTTATCGTTAATTTTCCGTCGTATCCTTCATATATCTTTGAAAAATACTGACTTACTACTTTCGCTACCTCATCAGTAGATGTGTAGTGAGGTGTCTCCCATATTTCTGCCGTAAGACCGCACTTCTCTAATTCTTCCAGGGCGAGTTCTATCTTTGAAGTTGCGTACTCTGTATTATTGACCTTAAGCGGTCCATCAGAAATTTCGTCCCAGAATTCAAAATCAACTCCTGTTTCTCCATCGTATTGGTGTGTGCATCCATGAAGGACTATTGTTGCTCCAGAATCTTTTATTAGACGGATGAGCTCTGGCTTCTCATGAAGGTATAATGTTTCATTCTGCTCTGGATTCTTGTATATCGGAATCAGGGCAATTGAAAATGGAACGTTTTTGTTTTTAAGCAGTTCTATGCACTCTTCAAGCGATGTTGGATCTGATGCAGGATTAACATCTTCTAATCTTATAAGTGCGTAGTGTCCATTCCAGCTAAAATCTCCCTTCTCGCCGCGCTCGTTTACAAGAATCTCGGGTATCTCTCCTGAAACGTAATTGCCAGAAATCTCTTTAACTATCCACGGGTTGCACCAGAAAAAACCGCCTATAAGATACAGAATAAGACAGATAAGAAAAACCCACTTCTTACGCATTTATTTTCCACCCCCGATATGCAGTGTTTTTGTCGTTCCCCATGACTTAACGCTTATCGCTTTGAACATAACCAGATACCAGATAAATGTCCATAAATATAGCGGGAATACATAGAGAACAGTATTCTTAAGAGCTCTAAGCTTGCCCTCTTCTTTTGCCGCTCCAATGAAGAATTGAATTATATAAGGCATTGTTAAGATAGCCAGTGTTTTTACAGTAATTCCGTAATAAGCAATGAAAGCAGTCTTAAATAGGTGTATCTGGATAATATACAGCACACCAAGTGCAAGACTTGTCCAAAGCGCTATAACTACGGTCGGGGAAAACAGATAAAGCAGGTCATGAGGTCTTTTTATTGTTTCTCTGAATCTACCAAAAAGGACATCAAAATGTCCCTTAAACCATCGCGTCCTTTGCTTAAATGCTCCATTCCAAGTTTGCGGTTTTTCATCGTAAACAACGCAATCTCTAGCAAAGGCTATCCGGTACCCTCTTTTTGTCAACTCCATACACAAGTCCAGATCATCAACCAAAGAGTTACCAAAACCGCCTATGGCTCGCATTATTTCTGTCTTTACAACCACACCAGTTCCACCAATTCCAGAGTTCAGTCCGAGTTTGTATCTTCCCTCACAAAAGACCATAGCAAAGACAAGCATCTCATATCCCTGGATTTTTGTCCAAAAGTTATCATTGGGATTCTTAGCTACTATCTTTGACTGAACACAATCGTATCCTGAATCTATGTATTTAAGCACTCGTTCAAAGAATGTATCGTTTGTTGTCCCGTCTGCGTCAAAGTAAGATAGCAACTCCCCGGTCGCTTCTTTCAATCCTTGGTTTAGGGCAAGTCCTTTCCCAGAATCTCTCGTTTTTAGGTCAATCACTTTAACGTTAATCTCTGAAACAGATTCCGCCACTTTTTTGGCTATTGGATATGTATCGTCGGTACAATTATGACAAATTATTATCAGCTCTAATTTTTTATAGGTTTGTCTCGCAAAATTCCTGATACTCTGACCAATCACCTTCTCTTCGTTATTCGCAGGAACAACTATACTAATGAGAGGACTTGAATCTCCTTTTTTGACTTCTGGGGTAGGGAATAGTGCGGCTACCAGCGTATAGAAGGGCCACATCACTGCATAAATCACAAGTAAACAAACAAGAGGGATAGAAATGAAACTGAGGTCAACAATCATTTTTATTTTTTACCCCTTTTTTCCATAGGTCCCAATACTCTCTCTTTCTTCATTTTTACTTTTTACTTTTTACTTATCAACCTCTGGCGCTCCGAGTATTTAGTAAATAAAAATCGGAATTACCGGGCAGAGGGTGCAACAGCAATCGTACATGGCAATTCTTACCGGGCAATCGCATTTGTCTGCCATATCGATTAAATACCAGAAGCATTCACAATCTAAGCAACTGATTACATAGAATCCCTGATCTAAGATATATTCTTTGACGCATGGGTCTCTGCTAATCATATCAGCACAAAATGCTTCCCAATCTTCTTTGCTTTCAAATCCGGTAAGATTAACGATTAAATCCTCGTACTCTGCCCAATTCTCTTCATTGTTAAGGTTTATCCTGATTATTGCAGCGGACTCGTAATATACTATATACTGGCATAACCATATCGCACTCCCCGCCGGTAACAGTTCTATTTCCTCGCAACAAACATCCCCCGTGAAAATGTTTACTATATTTGTGCCGTAGCAGCAATCATTTCCAACGAGACCACTAGCTACGACAGTAGGGAACCCTGAAGTAAACACTGGGGTTGTTATCAGGGTTATTACTACTAAAGCAACACTGAATGTCCCTAATGCGATACCCATATCTTTTGGCGATCGAATACTTCCTTTCTGTTTCTCTTTCTCTTTTTTCTTCATTTTTATTATCTCCTCACCCATCTACTATTAAAATCCATTTTTGGTTCACCGTAGTAGGACCTCCACTTCCTTTAATCTCTTCATTAGATACTCACCGCGCTCTGTAAGCTTGTAGCTCGTTCCTCCAACGGGGTCCTCAATTTTTCCTATAAAACCACGCTCCAGAAGATAGTCAAAATGTCTTTGAAAGTTTCTCCAATCCAGATACGCCTTTTGCATGATGCGCGTCTTTTTTGCTCTACTTCCCTCCTGTGATGTTACCTGGAGTAGATCCAAAATAATCTCCCACTTGCTTCTTGGACTTGTTCCATTCCTCATCTTCTACCCTCCATATTGCTACCCTTTATTGTTTCTATATATGGTAACCATACGTAGTTACACTATAAAAGCTTTTCGCTTTTTTCTGTGTTGTTACCCAGATGGGTAACCATAAATCGCAACTTTTATATATACCCTCCATCCATATCTTTATCCACAAAAAATGGATTCGGAAGAGGAAACGTTCGCTAAAATAATTAATGCCATACCAAGCATGGGTGAAACAGGAGCTACTATTGACGAACTTTCAAAAATAACCCATTTAGAGAGGCATACCTTGTCTAAATACTTAAATCGCTTGCGCGCTGAGGGACGTATCTCTTACAAGCGAATAGGGAGAGCAAAGGTATGGTTTGTGAGCAAAACTCCCCTGCAACATATCCTTAGATTGCGCGAGGAAGAGCAGACATATACGGAGAAGATATTCTCACGCATATTGGCTGATATCCCGGAAGGTGTTTTGGTTCTTGATTTTGATTACAATATCATGTTTATAAACAGGTATTTGCTCGCTCTTTATGGCGACTGTGTCGGGCAGAAATATTATCAGGTTATCTTTGGCACGGACATAGGCATAAGTAAAAACTTTGAAGCTCATAAAGAGCAAATAAAAAGGATTATAGAAGGCAGCTTGGAAGAAGCGGAAAGCCAGGTAGAGGATAAAGAAGGGAGAATACTGGAGATAAAAGCGAGGAAAGTGAAAAATCCAGACGGGTCCTCCTCCATTATTGCGATTATTCGCGATATTTCAGAAAAAGTTCGAAGAGAAGAGCGGATTAAAAATCTTTCTGAACTGCATAGATTGCTTGGAGAGGCGGTTAATCGTTCATATACAATTGACCAACTGTGCTCAACCATTCTCGAAAATCTGTGCGATGTAATTGGTTACGATATGGGGGATATATTGATTTACAATCACGAAAACAACACACTTTGCAGTGCTGCACAGGTGGGCTACCCACGCATGGAAGAGCAGAAAAGAAGAGATACGATTGAAGAATGGAAAAGAGGTATTGCGAGAGCAGCAATCATTGGCAAAGAACCCATTTTCTTTGTTAAGGGGGAGAAGAAAGGGGATGGACTTTCTTACAATAATTATGCCTTTGAGTTAGCTGCAGAATATAATCTTCAAGAGATATGTGCGATTCCTCTACGGACAAAAGGGGAACCTCATGGCGCACTATTAATTCTTGCCAGGCGTGGAAGAGTTCTAACGGAAGAAGATAGAAGCTTACTTGGTGGAATATCAGAAGGGATCGCCGGCGGTATTGCAAAGATAAAAGTTGAGGAAGAGTTGAGGGTAAAGGCGAATGCGGTTGAAATATCTAATAATTCGATTCTTATGGCTGACACGAAGGGTAAATTAACGTATGTGAATCCGGCATTCTTGAAGATGTGGGGCTATGAGAGGGAGAATGAAGTTTTAGGACGATTTTGCACAGAATTCTGGCGACAAATGGAGGGAACAGGTGCTGAGGATGTTTTAATGGCGGTACAGGAGAAGGGAGATTGGGAGGGGGAATTAATAGGTGT
>PIXU01000014.1 GCA_003601795.1 Candidatus Methanophagales archaeon | reverse complement strand
ATCCTCCGAAGGGCTATGAATTGTTGAATTTTACTCTATCGATTTAAAATACGTTTTAGAGCAAAAAGACGGTTTAGATGGCTTCATTCAAAATGTCCGATTCGGAGAATTTTTCCAATATAAAGGAAATACTGTCTTCATTATCGCAAAGCCCGCGCGGGGCATCTTCTGCTTATCCGTTCCACGCTTGAATATCAAACTCCGGAACATCAGAATGGCCACGATGAATTGAGCAACTGCAATGCCTTCAAATAGCATAAATGGGGTCATTTTCTCCACCAGAAACGTCCCGAGCCCTAAATGAAGAATCATAACAATGAGAGTAAGTGGAATGATAATCAGGGGTATCAGAGCAGCCAGCCAGTGCCACGCTGGCTTATCCGCTCCATCATACTCTTTGAGTGCGAGAATTCCAACGCTGATTGTCGAAACACCTGCGATTACTCCATATATCTTTCCACGCAGGTAAACAAGACCGTTGATATAGCAAATCACCTTGACTGCGGGATATAACAAACCCAGCAAGATATACAAAAAATATATTCTTATTCTTCTGTTCATCTTTTTTCTCCTCTTCCATACGATTCACAGGTTCAAGACATAGCCTGCTGTACTCTCGGTTATGACACATACCTTACGTTTTGTCACCTCCTCAACCACCTGCTTGACTATATTCTCGAGTGAATTCGCGTGCATCGGCCGACTATAAACCTGAACCCGGTCAGTTATGGCATTGGAACCTACGCGGTTCCCATTGTACATCACAGGCACCGACTTGCAGATGCCTTCCGTTATGCGAAGCCATCCAGTGTCTTCTTTATTCATTTTTTATATTAATGTTGTTAGGTAGTTAAATAGGTTACCCTAAAAGTATTAGGGGGTATGGTATTTTCCGAACGTTTTGCTCTTAGGAATGCTTTATATACAGGATTATGGTCGCTATATCTTTTCACTTATCAATAACTTCACAATTCAGCAATTTCGTTGATATGGATTCACTGATGAAGAAATAATCATTTATATTTAAAGCCACTGTGAAAAACCGAATAAAATTAGGATTTTATACGTATTTCCTCTCCATCAGTACTTCGGCATTCAGTATGGACGCACCCGCAGCACCTCGTACCGTATTGTGACCCTGTGCAATGTACTTCACCTCATTCTCCATTCTTCCTGCTCTTATTCTCCCTACTGATACACTCATCCCCCTCCCGGCATCACGGTCTAACCTTGGCTGTGGTCTATCCTGCTCCTCACGCAGTATTATAGGCTTCGAAGGAGCAAAGGGCGTTTTTATGTCGGTGGTGAACTCCTTAAACGCCTTCTTAGCTTCTTCTTCCGTTACGCCTTCCTCAAACTTTACCCATATCGCCTCGGTATGACCATCCATCACGGGAACGCGATGGCAAGAAGCACACACGTTGAATGCAGCGTTTTTTATTCCTGAACCTTCTTCCATTGTGCCGAGAATCTTCAGCGGTTCACTTTCCATCTTCTCCTCTTCGCTTTCTATAAACGGTATCACGTTATCCAGAATCGCCATTGAAGGCACACCTGCATATCCCGCACCCGATACCGCCTGCATGGTTGACACCCGCACTTCTTTTATCCCGTATCTCATTAGCGGTTTCAAACTCAACGCCATGACGATTGTCGAACAGTTAGGATTTGTTATGATGAATCCGCCCCATCCCCGCTTCTCTTTTTGCACCTCGATTAATGCTAAGTGGTCGGCATTTATCTCGGGAATGACCAGAGGCACATCAGGCACCATTCTATGCACCGAGACATTACTTGCCACGCAGTATCCTGCCTGTGCACACCTCTTCTCTACCTCGCTTGCAACCGAGCCGGGCAACGCAGAGAACATAATTGCGATGTCTTCGTTCTCTGAAGCATCCACATCGTTCAGCGATTGCACTACCATCTCCGCTGCTTCCGCGGGCATCTCAGATGGAAGAAACCACTTCGATACCTCGCGGTATTTCTTACCCGCACTTCGTTCAGAAGCAAATAGCGATTCGAGTTCAAACCAGGGGTGACCGTCCAAAAGCTGCACAAATCGCTGCCCTACGCTTCCGGTCGCACCTAATACGCCAACTTTTATTTTTTTCATTATTTAAAGGTTTTTATGTAGCATATATAAATAAAAGGTTGTAGAGTAGATATACAGAGGAGAGGTGAGAAGCGAAAATGGCAAGATTCCCGGAGGCGGAAGCAAGACTCTTCCGTGTGAAGATATGCATGGACTGCAATGCAAGAAATGCGCTCAGAGCGACACGATGCAGGAAATGCGGGTCGAAGGATTTGAGAATGAAATCCAGTCACCGAGGGAAGTAAACAGGTTTGGAGTGGAGAAGGTGAGTGCTGTGAGCTGTGAGTTCAATTGGCGGTTTAGAATGTCCGCGGGGGTTTAGCCGCGGTTAGATAACCGGAAAAAAACCACACCTTCTTGTACAAATCCGGAATTTGAACCCAAACGAGTAGAATCATATGATATGATGCGAAAAGGCAAAATAATCGCGATAGCGGGAAAGGGGGGAACAGGGAAAACAGCTATTTCCGCACGGTTAATCCCCGAAATACTGAAACTTGCAGGTCAGGACGTTTGCATATTAGCCGTGGATGCGGATGCCGATTCAAACTTGCCTGAGGCACTTGGTATATCGTATAATAAGACGGCAGGCGATATAAGAGAAAGTTTGCTGGAGGATAAGCATCGGGACGTTACGTTAGACGTGAGGTCGCAATTCGAGGGTAAAATAGCAGCGATAATAGAAGAGGAGGAGCAGTATGACCTGCTGGTTATGGGCCGCCCAGAGGGACCGGGCTGCTACTGCCCGGTAAATCACATTATACGAATGATTATAGACACGTTGACGAAGAACTACGATTACACGATAATAGATTGTGAAGCGGGTCTGGAGCATCTCAGCAGAAGAACGACAAGGGACGTTGATGTGATGCTTGTCGTGCTGGACACGACACTGAAGAGCATAAAAACCGCATTGCGGCTCAGGCGGATTGCCGAGGAAATAGATGCCGATGTGAAGCAAATGATGAACATAGCGAATAAAATACCAGAGGGCATGGAGGCGATGATAATAGAAGAAGCGAAAAAATACGGTCTCACCATAGAGGAAATAATACCCTTTGACCCGTTAATCCCGGAATATGACTTTAAAGGCGTGCCAATCGTGGATTTACCTGACGATGCGCCGTCGGTTATCGGAATAAGAAGAATAGCGAGAGCTATAATGTGAGAGGGGGGGTATTATGGTCATTCCAGTAACAAATTGCAATTAATAAACCACGCGATTTTACGAGATTAACACAAGAAAATAGAAAATAAATCCATGTCTTAAATAGAAAGAAGCGTTTTATAATTTATATACAATAAGATATAGCGTTTAATAGGGGAAAAAGTGCTAATGAAACACGGAAAAGCTATTGCTACCTTTGTGTTGCTCTCGTGTAAATCTGTGTAATCTGAGGGGTTATAATTTTCGGCGTGACTATAATTAATATCATGCAAACTAAAACCATAGGGGAGATAAACGAAAAAATTGGGGATGGCAGCGTTCACGTAGTAACAGCGGATAGAATGAGCGAGATAGTGAGCGAGTTAGGCGCAGAAGAAGCAGCGAAAGAAGTGGATGTCGTAACTACGGGGACATTTGGCCCTATGTGCTCCTCAGGTGTGCTCATCAACTTCGGGCATTCCGAACCCCCGCTAAAAATGCAGCGTGTGTGGCTTAACGACGTAGAAGCATATACGGGAATTGCAGCGGTAGATGCGTATTTGGGAGCAGCACAATTATCCGAGGAGAAAGGAATAGAATATGGTGGCGGGCATGCAATAGAGGATTTAGTGGCGGGTAAGCAATTAGAGATGAAGGCTATCGGCTACGGCACGGACTGCTATCCTCGCAGAGAAATAGAAACAACAATTACGCTTGACGAGGTGAATCAAGCGATAATGATAAATCCGCGGAATTCATCACAACGGCATGAAGTCGGGACGAACTCCACGGACAGGACTTTATATACCTATATGGGCACGCTGCTACCTAATTATCGTAATGCGACTTATTGTGGTGCAGGAGCCCTTTCTCCTCTTTCTAACGACCCCGATTTCGAGACTATAGGATTGGGAACGAGGATTTTTCTTTGCGGTGCAAGCGGATATGTGGTGGGAACGGGGACGCAGCACAACCCTGCCGACCGCTTTGGAACGTTAATGGTCACGGGGAACCTGAAGGAAATGAGTACAGAATACCTCCGAGGTGCTATATTCCACAAATATGGCGTGACGCTGTACGTGGGTATTGGAATACCGATACCTGTACTGAACAAGGATATAGCGAAGAAAACGGGAATAAGAGATGCGGATATTGTAACAGAAGTGCTTGATTATGGCGTTGGCAGAAGGGAACGACCAGTAGTGAGGGAAGTCACCTACGAGGAGTTAAAAACAGGGATGATAGAAATAGAAGGTAATGAAGTGCCAACATCGCCTCTTTCTAGTTTTTATATGGCGAAGCGAATTGCGGACGAGTTAAAGCGTGAAATAGAAGCGGGGGAGTTTTTATTGTCGCTGCCCGTAGAGCGACTGCCAACGGATACCGTGTTAAAGCCGATGAAACAGACGGAGGAGCTGCCTCTGGTGAAGGATGTGATGATACGCGAAGTAACCACAATAAGTGAACGGGCGAGCATAGCAGAAGCAGCGAAATTACTCCTGGAAACACAGACTACGCATATCCCCGTTGTATCAGCAGGGAACAAACTTGTGGGTATCGTGACCGCATGGGACATCTCAACGGCAGTGGCAACGCAACACAGAGGGTTGGCAGAAATAATGACAAGAAATGTGATTACCACTGATTCGGATGAGCCCCTCGAACTGGTAATACGCAAATTGGAGAAATACAACATTTCTGCGTTACCTGTTGTGAGTAAGGATAGAAGCGTGATAGGAATGGTAACAAGCGACGAGATAAGCAAATTGATAGGTAAAAGAAGGATGAGGAGATGGCAGTGGAAATTAAGGATCTAGTGTCATGACAATTTAGTTATGGAACGTAATACTTGGATAGCTTCTTATCCGCCTTCTCCTTCGTGAACTTCCAGTTGATCTTCTTTTCTTGATCATTCCTT
>PIXU01000013.1 GCA_003601795.1 Candidatus Methanophagales archaeon | reverse complement strand
TGATTTGTAATGCGAGTTTCAAGCCTTCGTGGTCTGGAACGGACCGCTCGTACATCGGCAGGCTGAATTCGGGCGAAAAGAGCGAGGCGATATTCCATATTGACGTTGCAGACAACGTAGAAGCAAACACGTACAGCATACCACTGCAGATAAGATACAAAGATACAAAGGGTGACAAATACGAGGTGATGCGAGAGATAGGCATACTGGTGGAGCCGAAACCTGAATTTGAGGTTGTTTCGTTCTATACCGAACCTGCGAACATAAGCGCAGGTGATGAAGGTGTGAAACTGCACGTGAAGGTGTGGAATGTGGGTTCGGAGGAGGCGGAATCGGTTAGCGTGCGGATTACAGGTGAGGCGGACGTGCCCTTCGATTACGATGTGAAGAGTGATTATCTGGGCAACCTAAAAATAGGAGAAGGGGGTGTAGGCATACTGAAGTTCGATGTGGACAGAGACGCACTGCCGAAGACATACCCGCAGGGTATTGAGATACGATGCACTGGAGACCGCGACTTAGGCGATGACAATGTATATATCTTTGATAAGCAAATCCAGCTGGAGGTGACATCCTCGAGTTCAGGCAGATTTGCGGTTCCCGGATTTGAAGTGGGATTCGCTTTGCTTCTTCTTCTGTTCGTGGTTCTGCTTTTGAGAAGGAAGAGAGTTTTCTAACGAGATATGCTGAAAGAGAAGATAGGCATAGAAACTGCATTAACAAAATTGGCAGCGTTTCAATGCCGGTATTATAAGCAGATAATATTGGCGGCGGTGATACTAACACTGTTTTTAGGTTATGGAGCAACGAACTTGCATTTCCAGGGCAACATAGAGAAGGAGATGCCGCAGGATTTGCCTGTTTTCGTTTTACAGGATAAGATAGCGAGCAAGTTCAGGGGCGAGGAGTTCCTGGTCGTTGCGGTTTGCCTGAACCGAGATACGGGTGCGAGGAACGTGGTAAGCGATATAAGGGACCCAAGGGTGATAAAATCAGTGATTGAATTGCATAACCGGCTGGAGGACGAGTCAGCGATAGTGGGTCACGTTCAGTCTATTGCACCGTTCTTTAAATATGGCATTCCGGACGACATAGAAGGAGTGAAGCATGTGCTGGCTGCGGTGCCCGGTGCTGAGCATTTCTTCAATCACGATTACAGCATCACGTTAGTGCAGGTGCCCATTTCCGCGGGCTTAAGTGAGGATAAGGTGACAGAGGTGACAGATATAATTCAAAATGATGTGGATGCGATTACAAGACCACCAGGAGTAGAGTATAAGATAACGGGGATGGCACCGTTGATAATAGAGCTGTTAAGGTTGATGCGTGAGGACATGGTTTTCACTACGCTTGTAGCGGCGGCAATCATTTTTGGATTACTGGCATTGCTGGAGCGGTCGTTCACAAAAGGCTTTCTCGTATTCCTGCCACTGGTTTTTGGTATTACCTGGACTTTCGGGACAATGGGCTTCCTCGGCATACCTGTATCCATCAGCACGGTGATGATAGGTGCGGTTATCATCGGTTTAGGCGTCGAGTACGGGATATTCATGGTATCGAGGTATTATGAAGAGAGAAGTCATGGCAGTACAACGAGAGATGCATTGAGAATTGCGGTAACCAATATAGGAGCATCAACGTTTGGCTCCGCGGCGACTACAACTGCTGCTTTCTTCGCTTTGACGCTTTCCGTGATGCCAATGATTCAGCATTTAGGGCAAACGCTGGCAATGGGTATAATTTTCTGCTGGTTAGCTGCCTCAGTAGTAAACCCATGCTTTATCGTGTTTGAAGAGCGTATAGAAGCGCGGAAATTAACCGAAGGGCTGCGAAAATGGGTAGGTGAGAAGAGATAAATGCGAGATAAGTTAAGTAAATTGGGAAAAGGACCTTTAGAGAAGTATGCGCGGTTCGTATCGCATCATGCACCCGTGGTTTTGGCTATATTTCTCTTGTTCACCATTTTCACGGGTTATCAAACAACTTTAATGGGAGAAGCAGCGGAAAGCTACGAAGATTGGCTCCCAGAGGATATAGAAGTGATAGATACATTTGAGCTAATAGCAGACCAATTTGCGGGTAGTTTTGTCACCGCAACGATAGCGGTGCAAACAGAGCCGAGATATGCAAAATCTGATGAGATACGGGATGTCCGCGACCCGGAGGTTTTGAGATATGTCGATTCACTCACTGAGAGGTCGAAGCTTGTTTATGGTGTCGTAGATGCGGAAAGTGCTGCTGATGTGATAAAAGAAGCGAATGGCGGTAGAATACCCAGCTCGTTGCGAAGTGTGAAGTCGCTGTTGAGAAATAACGAAGTAGCAGAGCAGAGGATAAGCAATTATATCAGCGACGATTATTCTATGACGGTAGTGAGATTGAACTTGTTAGCGGATGTAAATGCAGAGGAGGTAGTTGAAGAACTGAGAGAGGTGACAAATATAGATAAACCGCAGGGTGTGTCGGTTGATTTTACTGGCGACCCGGTGGTAGATGCAGTGATGATAGAACTTTCGCAATCAACGATGCAAAAAACTTCTCTCGTCAGCTTCGCTTTAATCATACTCATCCTGATAATTGTATTTGCCTCGATAAAATACGGGCTCATTCCTTTGTTAACAATTGTTTTTGGCGTTATATGGGCGTATGGGACGCTTGTTCTGGCTGGGTTCGAAGTAACACCCTCTACGTCCGGTGTGATGGCGATGATAATGGGCATCGGGATAGATTTCGGGATTCAGGTTACAAAACGGTTCAGATTTGAGCTACGAACGCAAAAACGAGAGGATGCAATGGTTGATACATTAAAGAACGTATTCTATCCAATGACGATAACGACCTTAGCGGCGGTAATAGGGTTCAAATGCCTTTCGCTCGGTAAATTGCCCGGGATGAAGGATATGGGGACGATGATGGCAACGGGTGTGGTGTTCTGTGCGATTGCGGCGTTAACGGTGGTGCCTGCAGTTCTGGTGTTGCTGGAGAGGAAAAAATGAAAAAACCACGGATTTCACAAGATTAACACAAGAAAATGAAGCCAAGATTCTCGTGAAAATCTGTGTAATCTTGTGGTTACAAAAAGGGAGAGGAAAAAATGGGAATGAATAGAAAATTCAGGAAACTTCTAAACGAGCAACTTCAGGGTATGACCGTGGGTGACATTATGGAAACAAATGTTATCACGATTAATGAAGATGCGACTCTTGAGCAGTTATATTCCTTGATTAGCGAATACCACCATCCGGGCTATCCGGTAGTAAATAAAGAGAATAAAATTGCAGGAGTTATTTCGTATAAAGATTTGTTTCGAGTGAAGAGAGAAGACTGGAATAGAATTCGTGTTAAAGAGAGGATGAGCACACGCTTAGTTTGTGTCAGTTCGGGAGATAGTGTTATAGAAGCAGTGGAGAAGATGACAGAGGAGGGAATTGGTAGATTACTCGTAATGGAAGATGATAAGCTGGTGGGGATTTTGTCGCGCAGCTCTATTATGGATGGTGCGATAAAGAGGTTGTGAGCTTAACATTCATTATATGCTCAGGGAACCCCCAACGAAACGTTCTTCTGGCATTTTCTTGAGGTAAACGTCGCCTAAAACCCAAACAGGGTGCGAACCGTGGCGTTCACCACTTAAGGTGTCGCATTGCCGATGTTCTTCATAATCGAGTGCGAGAAGTTCCTGACAAAGCGTTGGAATTCGAGAAGATCTGGCTGATATTATTCCCATTGAAGTCTGTTCATTTTCTCCGTTTCATTCATCTTTTTATAAGATGAAACCCAAAATTCCAATGCTTGCTGACAGCATAATTGTGGAAATAAATACAAATCCAATAATTATCAGGATCACAGCATAATCTCTTCTCCATCCTAAAGTCCAAGCTATTGCAGGACAGACATAAAAACCTAAAAAGGGTACAGCCGGCACTAATCCATACACCCCATACTTTTGTATAATCTTCGATTTTTGACCCCGTTCACGGGATTTTGACAGAAAATTAGAAACTCTTTTTGATTCTCTCCCCACAATATCAAAAATTTTGAACATTAATAGCACCACCGATAATGCAACAGAAGTCACTGTGATTAAAACAAATACAGGATCTAAACCCAGACCAATGCCAACGGGTACTGCAAAATACTCCAGTGCAAATGTTGATACGATTAGCGATAAGGTTTTTGAGATGTGAATACCAAGCACT
>PIXU01000012.1 GCA_003601795.1 Candidatus Methanophagales archaeon | reverse complement strand
GGGATATACCACGTAGTGCAGTAGAATATTGATTGTCGATGTATGACTGAATAGTATGTCTGACTTGGGGATAACTCTGGGGTGTAGTATGTCTTCAGTGCATTACCAATCATTTTGGAGAGGATACTTTTAATCCATGATTATTTTGGGATTGACTTAGAAGCTGTGTGGGACACTGTGAGAAATAATATTCCATCCTTCAAGAAACAGGTTGTAAAAGTCTTAAAATCTGAAAAAGCATTAGAAGAGGAAAAATGAATAACTCATTACATACCTCACAATATTATATATCACAGTTATTGCATGTTAATCCCTCACTTCAAAGGGATTTATAACTTTTAACCATGGAATACTCTTGAAATCGCCATTTTCTGTGTAAATGCAGAAAATATTATTTTGTGATAACGACATAAAACTCTGATAAATTTTGTATCGAGATGCTATACTTCTCCCTTAATCTCCAACATTCATCGATCAAACGCTTACATATTTCATGCTTCTTTATTTCACTTTCATCATACGCGTAGGCCAGTATGTTTGTATCGATTAGACAAATCTCATCGTTCATGCAACTCATCTCTCGTCTTATACAACTTCTTTCCAAAGTTAAATCCCTTCTCCAATAGTTTTAGTTCCCTTTCCGCAATCTTTTCCTGCCTCTTTTCTTCTATCCATCTTTGCATCGCATCAACGACTGCTTTTTTCCAAATACCCCTTTTTGCCTCCGTGAACAATGCTGGCAACCGCTTTAAATTCCTTCTCTACTTCGTCCTTAATATTTACGGTGAATGTTCCCATGTTTTATATTTAGATGTAGAGTATATTTAAATTAAATGTTTTGGGTTTGTAATTTTTTTATTATATGCAGCTCTAAGTAAGAAATGAACATCCCCCCCAGTAAAGGTAGAAAAAATTAGGTGAGGAAATGATAAAGAAAGGGAAAGCAGTTGTTTGTATAGTCGGCTCAGGCTACGTGGGCTTACCTTTAGCAAAGGCTTTCTCCAAGCATTTGAAAGTGATAGGATTCGATATAGACGAAGAAAAGATAAGAAATTTAGGTAACAACAATAACACCAACGACAACATAGAATTCACTTCAGATCCATCGAAGATAGAAGAATCTGATTTTGTGATTATCTGCGTTCCCACACCGGTGACAAAATCAAAAGAGCCTGATTTGAGCTATGTAAAATCAGCAGCAGAGATCGCGGGCAGGAATCTCAAGAAAGGCGCTATCGTGGTTCTGGAGTCTACCGTCTATCCAGGAGTGATGGAAGAGATTGTGAAGCCAATCGTGGAGGAAAAATCAGGACTGAAATGCGGTGCGGATTTCAAGATTGGCTACTCCCCGGAGCGAATAAATCCGGGTGATGAAGCACATACTCTGGAAAAGATAACGAAGATAGTGGCTGGGATGGATGAAGAAACAACAGAAATATTAGCTGAACTTTATGGCTTGATCACCAATGTCTATAAAGCCAAAGACATACGAACAGCCGAGGCTGCAAAGGTAATAGAGAACATCCAGCGAGATTTGAACATCGCATTAATGAACGAATTAACCCTTATATCCCATAAGATGGGTTTGGATAAAACTTTTTTGCAAGCAAAAACCTTTACTAAAAAATACTTACGCTACTTTTTTGCAAGCAAAAACCTTTACCAAAAAATATGATGAAACGAGCAATGCCGCTAAAAATAGGCCTGCCAGTCCAACAAAAAGAGAAAAAATCAGCGTAAATCAGTGTCTTAAAAAATATTATTCCTGTTTTATGACTACCTGGATGAGGGGGATGTTTGATGGAGAAGAAGCAAAAGGGAACGGGTTTTATTATAAAGAGTTTGATATATATCGAGTAGTACAAGGTATATTTATATATCCAAATTTAGAATTATAACAGGTGATGAAAAATGGCAGAAACAAAAACAATAATGAAAGGGGGGTTAACCATAAGCCCAGATGCTTTTAATACATTAGTCAAATTGAAAGAGGAACTCGAGGATGTGATTGAAACGATTGAAATAATGAATGACAGGGCGTTAATGGCAGGGCTGAAAAGGTCTAAGAAAGACGTTGAAGAGGGCAGGGTCTACGAATTGAAGAATGTTGATGATTTCGATGAAATCTGGAAATGAAAGTAATCTATACAGAAGAGTTCAAAACAGACGTGAGGAAAGTGAAGGACAAGAAGATTCAAGGTAGAATAAAGAAGGCCGTTCAAAAGATAAAGGATAATCCAGAGATTGGAAAGCCATTGAGATACGACCTTTTTGGGCTTAGAAGCATTCAAATTCCTCCTTTTAGGATATTATATGAATTCAGAGAGGATTTGATAATTTTACATAAGTTCGAGCATAGAAAAGGAGTTTATAGGTGAGGAATCAATGAAAAACAAAACCGTTTGCACCCTTGGTTTAGGCTACGTAGGCTTGTCGTTAGCTGAGGCTTTTGCGATGGGGAAAAATAAATTAGTAATCTGTGAAAATCTGTGTAATCTGTGGTTAAAAAAGGAACAGAAACGAGGGATTGGACTTATGTGGATGACATAATAGATGGATTGTTAGCAATGGGGATAAAAGAAGAAGCCGTTGGAGAAGCTATAAATCTCGGCTCCGGTAAGGAGCACAAGGTTATAGATATGGCGAATATGGTGAACGAGCTCGTGGGTAATGAAGCAGGGATCAAATACGTTGAGAGAAGGGATTGGGATGTTAAGACAAGATTATTATCATCTATTAAGAAGGCAAAGAAGCTTTTGGATTACGAGCCGCAGATGGAATTCGAGGATGGATTAAAGAGCGTGCATACTTGGTTCACTGAGAGCTGGGAGAATATTGAAAAAAATGCGGAGTTTTAAATACCATTGGAGTCAGGGATGGGTTTCGATTCTGATCTATGACCACTTGGATGAGGAGAGTGTTTGATGGAGAAGAAGCAAAGAAAGTAGAAATGAAGGATAAAAAGAAAAAGGTTGAGTTTACCTTGCATGCGGAAGATAAGCTCAAACGCCTTGTGAAGATAGGGGTTACCAAGGAGAGGGTTTGGAAGGTCATTGAAAAACCTGAAAAAGTTGTTAATGGATACTATGGACGAAAGATAGCACAGGGTTTATTAAGCGAAGATTTAATATTAAGGATAGTATATGAAGAAAATGAGGAGGAAATTATGGTAGTTACTGTATATCCCGGCGAAAGGAGGAGATATGAATGAGGGTCAGGTATGATAGGGAAGGGGACACATTGGATATGCTATTGGAAGATAGACAGATACATCACGCGGAAGAACACGGACAGATAATAGTGAATTACGACGAAAAAGGGAAAATAGTTGAGGTAGAGATACTGAATGCCAGCAAATTACTTGGCTGGTTTTTAACTGAAATCCTTAAAGCTCCGGAAAGGAGGATAGTTGAAATTGTATGAATTTTTCAACGTTTTTGGTCCGGGTGAGGTGCCGGGTAAATATAGAAATGTGATTCCGAACTTCTTTTACTGGGTGATGAATAAGCAACCATTACCCATAACTGGGGATGGAACAGAAACCAGGGATTGGACGTATGTGGATGATATAATAGATGGAGTGTTGGCAATGGGAATAAGAGAAGAAGCAGTTGGAGAAGCTATAAATCTCGGCTCCGGTAAGGAACACAGGGTTATAGATATGGCAAATATATATGGTGAATGAGCTCACCGGTCAAACTTTAAGAAAGTTTAATCATCAAACCCTTAAAAAAGGTTTAATCCAAAAACGCTGCGCAAGCTTCGCAGAAGCGGTGATTAAATATGTAGAGAGAAGGGATTGGGATGTGAAGACAAGATTACTATCGTCAATCGAGAAGGCGAAGGAGTTATTGGATTACAAGCCACAGATGGGATTCGAGGATGGTTTGAAGAAAGTACGCGAGTGGTTTGTTGATAATTGGGAAGATATAGATAAAAATGCGGAATTTTAAATAAGTTTGAGAAGGCGTATGAAGAACTTTTGAGAAGAGGGTTGGTGGAAGAATGAAGGGATTTAAACTTGTGCAAGGTATTGGTGCAGTAACGTGAGGATTAAAAGATTAAATTGGGATAAACGCAACGTTTTCCATGTTGCTCGCCACGGGATCACAGTGAAAGATGTAGAAGATGTATGTTCTGGTAAGCATATTGCACGAAAAGTAAAGGATAGATATCTCATATTCGGTGAGACAGAAGCAAGAAGATATATCTTTATCGTACTCGAGAAAACGGGAGATAATTTCAGACCGATCACAGCTCGTGATATGAGTGAAAGCGAGAAAAAGATATATAAAAAGAAAAAGAAAAAGAAATAGATAAATAAAATGTCAGAAATGAAGTTACCAAAGTTCAAGTCGGATGAAGAAGAAGCGGCTTTTTGGGACGGGTTTGACACCGCGGAAATCCTGGAAAAGGGAGAAGAAGTCGAATTGGAGTACAAACCAGAACCTGAGGAGGAGGATATTTGCATCCGGTGTGGTGAGAGGATGATAGAGAGAAAGCGGGATATTGATGTGCCGGGCGAGGAGATAACGATTCACGCCAAAGAGTATTACTGTCCGAGGTGTAAGAAGTCGAGGTTAGGGTCTGCGGAGGCTAAAAGATTGTCGGAGATTTTGGTTGGGCTACTGGGGAAAAGAGGCGGGAAAGAAATCGAAAGAGACACCGAAGGGTATAAAGATAAAGAAGGATATTTTGTGAGAATCCCAGTCGAAATTGTGAAAAGTTTAGATGTCAATGAGAAGAAAAGAACCAGGATTTGGTGCATGGGTAAAAGAATAATCCTGGAAATTGGATGATGGGTTCGTATAGTTGTCAAAGACCCGCTAAACAGCACAGGGTTATAGATATGGCGAATATGGTGAATGGACTCACGGGTAATGAAGTGGGAATTAAATCTATGGCGTCATTATGGGGTTGGAAAACTTGAGTTTTGAAAGCCAGCTTTCAACTGAGTATCCATCTTCAAGCAAGTCTATGAATTCTTTCAGAAGATTTGTTCTTTTACTGTCGGAATGTATCAGTTCTTTGCGTACGTACGGTCTTATCAG
>PIXU01000011.1 GCA_003601795.1 Candidatus Methanophagales archaeon | reverse complement strand
TCTTTTTCTTCATCTTTCCATATCACCTCCCAACTTTTTGGGCATTTCTATCATCGCGCCCTTCCTCGGCGCTCACTGATAATATCGCTCCAACCCCTGATAAAACTACCGAAAACGTTCGGTTTTTAGCGAACGGAAAGCAAAGGTTTATATGGTGGAATCACAATTACCCTGAAAATGCCGTTATGGTACTTGAGACTATCCTCTTCACTTGAGCTATAATGCTTTATTAGCCCCTTTTGTTTTTGTCTCACTCTAAAAATAAAAAAGAAAAAGATGGAGGAATTTTTGTTGAGTTCGCTTCCCTTCCGCTACCTTATCGGGTCTATGCGTATCCAGGTTTCAATGCTATTGCCGCAATTCGGGTTGAGATCATATCCGTATCCCAGAGTTGCATTCACATGGACCACTGATCCTACGTCCGCTCTTGGGATTATATCTTTGTAAACGCTGTATTCCAGAGGTAAAGGCACTGCACCCGGATCAGTTACAGGGACATAAGTTGCACCAAGATCCTCTCCCCAGTCATTGTAGTCACCATCATTGTTCCAGTCCGCCCAGAAATGGACGTATTCATTCTCACCGTTATACCCGGAAGGTTTCTTTATATGTATCACTGCACATAGTCTTCTCTCTTGAGGATAAAATCCCACTGCTATGAGCTCTTCCCACTCCGTAGAACCTTTTTCAGTTGGTGCAACAGGTCTTTCGGGTGTCGATGCCACGGATGCTTCTTCTGACCTATTTATCGGTGGATACTCAGGTGGGTTAGTTGGTGGCACAACTCCATCAGTCGGTCTGTCTCCTGTAGCCGTAATCAATCCAATACCGCTTACTATCAGTACCGCTATTACGCCGATCGCCCATATCTTTTTCATTTTTTTTCTTCTTTTCACCTCCTAAACTTTTTGGTACTTCTATCATCACGCCCCTCCTCGGCGCTCAGTGATAGTACCGTTCAAACCCCTGATAAAGCTACCGAAAACGTTCGGTTTTTACCGAACAAAAAGCAAAGGTTTATATAAAATTCATTCTTTTTGCTAATAACCGTTAGCTTTTCAATTTTATAACCTTAACTCCGCTCATTTAGGGAATATATCAATCTTAAAGAGTCATATAGAGGTTGTTTTGGTTCATATAAGCTTTCTATGCACTCTTTCCCTTCATGTTTTTTATTCCCTATCAAGGAATAAATAGATTAAAACACTTATGCTTACGTATAGCGTGCAATTTGCAAGAGAAGATTGAGGAGTTCAGTGTTTTGTATACTTATTCCCTAAAATTGGAAGAGTTAAGGTTTAAACTGAAAAAGAAGGAAAGTAATTGAAGTGTTGGGAAAATAAAAAAGGAAAACGATTATCTGCTCCCGTACTTCCAGAACATGAACCACAATCTTTTGTCTGTTTTTGACCCCGCGTTTTTTCTTCAATTACTTATGAATCTAACTCTCCTGAATTCTCCTTAACACACTTTACCGACCTTGTGTTAAATCTATTTCAGTAGCTCCTCCTCCTAAAAATGTCCATCTCCATTTTCCATAATATGGATGCGGTGTAGCAAAATATTCTTTCCAATGAGATTCTACTATTATATTGTAGTTTTTACCGGCTTTTAAGTCGAAGGTGCAATCAAAAGGATATTTTTGTCGATACTGTAAAGTTATGTTTTCTGCAAAAGGTACCTCCCGCTCTCTGTACGGCACCCCACCGCCCCAGGGTCCTGCAAGCGCCCGAATTCTAACTGGTAAAAAATCATCCGGAAGCGGTTTATTTTCATTTATATACGTCCATGCCTCCTTATAGCGATAGGTTATATCCATGGATAAAGATACTCTGTATGTCGTTTCGTTGACGCGTGTAACGTTCGTCCATGTCAAATTCTCTATATAAACGTTACTATCTGGAAGATTTGGTTCAAAAGAGAATTTTAAAGAAAATAAAATAAATACGGCAGCCACCACTACTATTACGATAGCAATGACTGCCTTATACATCGTTTTCATTTTTATCTTTTTATGTTTATCCCTCACGCTACATAAACGTATCCGTTAGACCACTCGTCCTCTCCACCGACATACTCATATACATTGTCTTCGAAGTTAAAATTCGCTGCTTCATCATACCACTTCATCGTATTAGTGCCAGTCCAGGTATTTGGGTCCCTCAGCACAAATTTTTCCGTTGAATCATCGTAACCTCGTACAACAACGGCATGACAGTTACCCCACTGGCTCTCCTCTGTTATATCAAGAGGCCATTCCCAGTTTATTCTGGTCTTTACATGATTTATATTACTCGTTAGAGAACCTTGGTAATCGTCTTTCCAGCAGGGAACACTAACTTCGTCGAAGTAAGCCTCTGTTTGCACGAGATTCATCGGTTCGCCATCATTCCATAGCCAAATATCCCAGATATCAGGATGATTGCCATTCCAATACTCTTCAAGCATCGCGGCGCAAGTTTCACCACATGCTCTGCTAGCATTATCATAACCATGCCCATCCCAAAACAATTCCCACTGACTTCGCTGTGGAACATCGAGATATTTAGACCCTCTTGTTTGCATTGTTTGATCCGGGTCATTGATTACCTCTTCAACCAGACCAACACTGCTTCCACGAAGCCCAATCTCATACTTCATTCCATCAATAACTGCGGTTCCAACTAAGCCCCCGATGCCATCTTCGAAGAATTCACCTTTTAGGTCAAACTGATTTTTCTTGTCTTTTAGTGCAACGGTACAAGCATACATTCTTGTAGCACCTTCATATCTTGTCATCGTTTTACCATGAAGGTCTCTGTAAATTGGCTCAGCACCTTCTGGAACATTCCATCCCACGAAAATTTTCTCTGCTTTTCCTTCAAAATCGACTGCATGTGGCTTCCCATTAATTAAAATTGTACCTGAGAGCAAAAGGTGGTTCTTTTTATCAATCGTACCTATTAAATACGCTTGAGCTGTTTTATTTTCTGAAGCACCGATTAATATACCGTCCAATTTATCTAAGCACAAGGTAATCTGTTTGTTGGTGGTTAATGCCATATATTCGCCCTGATCCTGAGCTATAGCCAGCCCTACACTGCACATCAGTACCGCTATTATGCCAATCGCCCATATCTTTTTCATTTTTTTCTTCTTTTCACCTCCTAAATTTTTTGGTACTTCTATCATCACGCCCCTCCTCGGCACTCTAATAGTATCGCTCAAACCCATGATAAAACTACCGAAAACCTTCGGTTTTTACCGAACAAAAAGCAAAGACTCAAATAAATTAGACAACCCCCGGTGTACCATCAGCTACGGGTCATCCAGCATCCAGCCGTACTTTTTCCTTCTGTAATATTCTATGAGGAACACAACCGTATCACGAACAGAGAACCAAAGAGGAATCATAAACCGGGATGAGCGAAAACATCAAATCCAAAGCCACACTATCAATCTCTTTTTCAAACTTTACGGCTCTACATTAACTGTAAGCCAATCATTGGTTAACCTCCCGCCAAAATGTGCCTCCATACACAATACGTATTCTCCCGGAAGAAGCTCAGGGCTTGTCTTTACTGTAATCTTTGAAGTGTAATTCTCATGAGTTCGTGCTAAAAAGTTATTGGGCTCTATGCTAACAGTTAGACCTTCTGGTATTGGTAACTTTTCCTCTTCCGGCATTGGCAGCATATTTACTTTACCCGTAATCCTGTAAATATCATAGCTAACTTCCTCTGGACCACTTTCTCCGGTATGCAGTGTGTAATAAGTCTCTTTCGTTTCTCCTAACTTTAACGTTATAGAATTATTATGAAGATATCCATGTGGGAGATAAAGTCCTGATGCTCCCGGTACGGTGAATGGCCTGACGAGAATTCTGAGCCAATCATCGCCTATCGTTTCGTTTTCGCCTTCGAAAATCACTCGTAAGTACAGCGTATATTCTCTTCCGGCGATACCGCCCACTGATACATTTACCTCATGTGGAAAAAGCTCAGGACTTGTTTTTACTGTAATCTTTGAAGTGTAATTTTTATGGGGTTGTGCTATAAATTTAGATGGTTCTATACTGACATTTAGACCTTCGGGCATCGTCATCTTTTCTTTTTCGTACACATGCGCCACTCGGTAAATTTTACAGGTAACTTCTCCTGGACCACCATTTCTGGTGTAAAGTGTATAATAAGTTTCTTTCTTCTCTCCGGGTTTTAATTGAATGAAATTATTATGAATGCATCCAACTGGAACTGTAAGCAGTGCTTTTGTTGAAGCTAATTCCTCCTGAAGTTCTGTTTGGGGCGATTTCTCTTGAAATTTTGTTCCCTTTTGATGGAAGTACAGTGCACTCATTATACCTACACCTATAACTATAATGACTACTATGCCGACCAAATATCTTTTTTTCACTCTTTTATCCATATTCATCTACTTTATCTATTCCTCTAAAAAATAAAAAGAGAAAATTTTATTTTTAATTCGCTGTATGCAATATTACCCTATCTGGCTGCGAAACTATCTCAACGTTGAGCCCACTCAAAGGTGCATTTTCGTCCACATCCCCTTTCCATATTGGAGTATCTCCCTCAAATGTCATGCTATGAAAGTCGGTATCTCCTGGGACATCGTTATCATCATCAACATTGTAAACTTCCAGGGCCAGAAAAACATCCTCCATGATTCCGGGATTCCCCGCGTAAATCACGGAAGTGCTGCTTGTGTCTTGATTCCGTATCTGTATGGCATAAACTTGTGGAGATGGCTCCCACCATATTTTTCCCTCGAGGCTATCGCCCACACTTATCTCTATAGGGCCGCCCCTATGATATTGGTTATTCTCGTCAGGGCCCCACCAGGGAGCTCCTGTCCATCTACCGCTGCCTGCATAGTTCCACTCTAGAACGGGTTGTAGAATCACAGGCCCGCCGCTCGGATAGCACTGAAAAGCATTAAAGAGATAGTCTACTACATCTGAACTCGGTGATGGGGGAGCGCTAGGACAACTCCAGTAAGCCACAAACTTGATGAACGAATCTGCGTTCGTCTCATAAGCTTTTTCTGCCCAACCACTATACTTAGTACAATAATTCAATTACCGGAACACTACCGTCATTGTCACCGATATCAGAATTGCTAAGATCCGTGTACCAGATAGATCCCACAAACCATTTACCTTGAAAATCGTTTTTCACGAAGTTTTCTACTTGCTCATAGCTATCTACACAACTCTTGGCTCTAAGTTCTTGCGAAGAAACTTAATGTGGTTGTCCTTTTTAAGTTCATCTAAACTTGGCATTATTCTTTTCCCCTCTGGATTCTGCTAAGAGGGTAACGTTTCTACTAAGAAAGTAACTCTATCATCTTTTATAGAAGCTGGAAAAATCGCAGTCTTCTTATCCATCTTAAATGCTCTTTCATCACCTCGTGGGTTTAAAGAAACAACCAGTGGTTTTGCCATCGTCTCATTATAAACTTCGATCGTTACTGTTTCCTCTGCTCTTTCTATGGAAATAAGTTTAATCAAATTACCTTTTACCATTGCACTCTCGCCTGTTTTCAATTCAACTTTTTCATATTTTGGGGGTAGTGTTACAGGTAAATCAGGTAATTTTGGTTTTGTAACATATGGGTATACAAGCACTATAATAATAACACTAATTACTATTACTCCTATAATTAATAGCGAAGCCATTATTTTCTTCTTCATTTTTTTCGTGCTTTAGTTTGTCATAGTGTTAAAAATAAAAAAGCTCTCGGCTTTTGAGTGAAGAAGCCGAAAACCTTACTTTGGTGTTTTTCTCTGCCATAGCGTTGCTGAAATCAGCTTCTCACCACCGTAGGGATTGTAATACCCCTCATAATGTTCGTTATTAAAGACTGGGCTTGAATGTTCAGACCATGTGAATTCGTCTGGTAGGTTAACGTCCTGAATATACTCATTATATGGAGTGAATTTGTAGAAATTCTTCCATTGGCTATCTGGAGCTTCATTTTCATCACACTCTAATGCAGCGTCAACAATTGTAATTTTCTCGGTTCGCGGTAAATTATACGTCTTTCCCCAGAATGTATCAGTGGTCCGG
This sequence comes from Candidatus Methanophagales archaeon, assembly GCA_003601795.1. Classification (GTDB taxonomy): domain Archaea; phylum Halobacteriota; class Syntropharchaeia; order Alkanophagales; family Methanospirareceae; genus QEXZ01. The sequence goes on along the minus strand of PIXU01000011.1, from coordinate 2,160 downwards.
TCCCATATCCACATATAAATCTTGTTATATTCTCGTGAACCGTAACTATGCTCCGGACGTATCCCGATACTTATAACATGATTCGCCGGATAACATATTGGGTTTGGTTCACACTCATAGCCCCCTAACGAACTAATATAAGGTCTACAGACTGCTGTATCGTCCACTCTCATCAATACTATTGCATTTTCGGCTTTAATATCGCCCGAATCGTCTCCTTCATACTGGTGCATTACATGCCACTCTTTCACATCGTTCTTTAAATACTGAACACTCTCAGTACGAGCCCAGACTCTACCTAAATATGATTTGTCTGTCATCCACGATGCCCGCTTTCCAAATATCTGGTAACCTGCTGCAATAATCTGAAGATGCTGTACTTACTGTTGCATGAGTTTGAGATACTGAACCAGTATCTGTAAAAACTGGAGATATTTTCATTAAACCCGTAGGTGGTGTAGGTTTTGGCATTGGAACTTCAGGCGGCTCATAGTCTTTTACACCAGGGGGTCTATCGTATTTTCCCTTAATTAAATCAAGCTCTCTATCATCCAGTTTTTCCATCTGGGCTTCGATTTGTTGCCGTAGCTTTGTTATGTTTTTACTGTCGTTTTCAACACCGTAAGTATAGTTCTTCTCCCCCACCGCGCTAAGTGAAGTGCTGGCAACCATACCTTCGCTCTGATTCTGAGCCATAGCCAACCAAACGCCGCACACCAGTAACGCTATTATTCCCATTGCCAATATCTTTTTCATCTTTTTTATTACCTTCCTTCCCTTTGGATATTTATACAAGCGATCCCTCGGCGCATACATATTTACTGTGGAAGGTATATAAATGTAAGGTGGAACAGGTGTTCCCAAAAATGTATAAAAATAAAAATCGGGGCGAGAGAACGCTCCATTTGTTTAATTTTTTCATATTATATGGTTATAACCCTGCATTCGTTAGGTAGTTCCGGCATTACCTGCAACGCCGCCATAGCAATTCACTGTAACCCATGCCCATGCTGATACCGACTGCCCAAGTGGACCACTGAAGTCAGCATCAGCATCAACCTTTCCTAAGCATGAGTGTGGTATTGTTGCTTCACTGCTGAATGAATCACACTGCCATCCTAAAGCACTGTTATGGTACTCTGAAGAGTGATCTACCACACTAAGCATTTCTACACCGTACTCGTAAGTAAAGCTACCGCTGGCTGTGAGCTTCCACAACGTAATGCCAAATATGTTTTTTCCTTCTATACTCTGTGATGCATCCGTAACGTGGATATCACGGGTTCTTAGTCTAAGCAGATATTCTTCACTCTCTCTACTTTTATATATTTCTGCACAGATAGCTTTTTGGTCCTTCTCTTCGCCCACAGTATTAAGCTTCTGTACTAAGATTTCATTTGAAGAGCTCTTGTTTACAAGCATTGGTTCTATCTCCTTCACATCAGTAGCATCGTTTTCTCTGAATACTTCAACGTACTTTATGTCCTCCTTGTTGTTTTCATTGCTCAATTTTACAAGAGCATCATACCCATCGTCACTTGTATTGATCCACAGTAGCTTGGCTGAGTAGCCGTCGATTTGGGCTTTGTTAAGTATCTCCTCTTCTACTTGCCGTGGTACATCTGGCTTCTCTATTGGTTTGGGTAACCCATCAGATACTTTAATCACTTCACTTGAGATACCTCCTTTTTCAATACTTGTCGCTACAGAGGGATTTATCTCGTTGTTACCGATTATAGCTGCAACCAGTCCTACACCTAACACCAACATCGCTACTATACCTATCGCCAATATTTTCTTCATCCTCTTCGCGCTCACCTCCTAAGGAGCGCCACGCACCTTCGGCGTTAAGGCACTCCATACGAACCTCGGATGGAACAGCATATAATAGAGTGGTGGAACGGGCGTTCCAAGAAATGGAACAAGCGTTCCAAAAAATGGAACGAGCTAATTTAGCCCTTTACCACCGTCCTTTGCTTCACTTTTTTTCATCTCCGGACAACAATTGCATCGCATCTGAACATGGGGGATGAAGAAGGGAAGGGATGGAGGGGAAAAATCCCGCGCGGAATCTATTAAATTGGAAATAACCCCCAAAAAAGAAAAAGGGGAAAATTTGGTTTTTTGGTATTCCTGCTATTTTCTATCGCCTCCTAATAT
>PIXU01000010.1 GCA_003601795.1 Candidatus Methanophagales archaeon | reverse complement strand
TCCAAACTTTATACATACCCCTGCCCGGGTACGGGCGGGCATACAGAATATGTTGCTTTTTATCATGACCCGAAGAGAACAGAAAAGATAACGGAAGGGCATTGGAATGGTTACGCCAGCGACTGGCATAATGTCTCTTTCCCCACGTTCACAATGCTCGCAAATCATACCTATTACTACACGATAAAGACAGGCTCGTATCCGCAGATTCATCACGCCCCTGTGGTGGAAGCGAAGGGAGGGATGGGGATAATTAACTGCAATTCGTTCGTGGATGCGAACGGGCGTTCGTACACCAACTGGATACCGGCGATACGGTTGGTAAGAGAATCTGTGAATAAAACTTTCGGTGTCAAAGAGACAGAATGGCCAATGTTCCATCACGATTTAAACCATACTGGATGCACCCCTGCTACTGGCAACGCATCCGTAAAAGATTATGGCTTATTATGGAGTTATACAACAGACGATAAAGTACTCTCTTCTCCGGTTATTGCAGACCTGGACAGGGATGGATACATGGAAACAATCGTTGGCTCTTATGATGGTAAACTTTATGTTTTCAACTCTACCGGAGCGCTGAAATGGAACCTCACGGCAGGAGGTGCTATTCATTCCACGCCTGCGATTGATGACATAGATAAAGATGCAGAATTAGAAATCGTAGTTGGATCTATGGGCGGTAACCTCTACGCCATTGATGCTGACGGCAAAGTAAAATGGAACAACACAAGTGAATCTTGGATTTGGATGAAGTCCTCACCTGCTATTGCAGACATAGACAAGGACGGAAGTATGGAAATTGTGGCGTGTTCTTACGGATATGATGATTCCAGCCCCGCAATTCATGTTCTCAATTACATGGGGGAAGAAAAGTGGCAGCATTCGATAGATGTTTACGGAGGTTGGTCAGAGTCTTCACCAGCCGTTGCAGACATGGACAAGGATGGTGGCATGGAAATTATAGTGGGGGCTACTATGGGACTCCATGTTATCAACACCGCTGGTCAAGAGGAATGGAATCATTCATGGATGTATGGTATATACTCCTCCCCAACTATTGGAGATATAGACAACGATGGCGAGATGGAAATTGTCGTGGGCTTTGACTCGTTAGCTGAATGCTACATAAATGATGATCAACTTCTCATTTTCAATTCTACCGGACATTTAGAATGGAACTTCACAGCAGGATTCTCAGTTTCTTCTTCGCCAGCAATTGCAGATATAGATGGAGATGGAGAAATTGAGCTAATATTTGGGGCAAGTGTTGTGGGATGTGATAGTTGCAATACAACTATTTGCAATCTCACCAGATGTAATCCAATCGGTTGTAATATGACCGATTGTCATACGCTTTATGGAGTACTCTTTGTCCTTAACTCCACGGGACAGGTAGAATGGATTTATGAAACCACAGGTAGTATTGACTCTTCCCCCGCAATTGCTGATTTAGACGGTGAGGGGGATATGGAGATAATAGTTGGGTCTAATGATGGCAAACTCTATATTTTCAACTCCACGGGACAGGTAGAATGGAGCTATCAAGCCGGTGGTGCTGTTTATTCTTCTCCTGCAATTGCAGATATAAATAATGATGGCAACCTGGAAATAATCGTTGGGTCTGAGGATGGGAAAATATATGCGTTCGGAACTCATTAAAATAGATGAGGAATATTGGAGGGTAGGAAACAAATGAAGAAAAAAAGGATTGTAATCTCAACTGTACTGATAGCAATAGTGTTTTTGTGTTTTGCGCCGACTGTTTCCGCAAATAATCAATCATGGGTTTCTTTGGACGGTGGTAACTCGACAATTCCTGATATAGAGGTATTGAAATCAGATTTTACTGGCGTTGCTCTAAATATCACTGTTCATGGCATGGAAGTAGAACAAAAGGAGGTTGATAATGAGACATTCCAACTTTTGACCATTCCTGAACATGGCTACTTATATAGAATAGGAGAACCACAAGTACCGGCAATAAGGATGTTTTTAGCAGTTCCGCCAGATGCTGAAGAAATAAACGTGAGTATTTTAGATCGTGAATATTCATTGCTATCCGATTATTATGTTTATCCTGCTCAAGAGCCACCACCTGAGCACTACACAGCCTCAAACTTCACAATAAACCAAACCATTTATTCGACGAATAGTTTTTATCCAGAGAAAGTAGTAAGCATTAGTTATTCAGGATGGCTGCGTGATTATAGGTTTATTCAACTGGAAGTGTGTCCGATATTGTTTAACCCTGTAACTGAAGAACTCAGAGTTTACCATCATTTAGAAGTGGAAGTAGAGTTTATTGGAACTGAAGAGGGCGTTGTAGGAACAACAAGACCCGGTTATGAGGATATTTACAAAAGCACTTTTCTTAATTATGATACGGCAAAAGATTGGTATCCCGAATATGTTTTGCCAGAAACAATGCAGCTAAATCAGGACCATGAAGACCTTCATAACACCAGTAACCGAGCTGGTTATTTGATAATTACCAATGATACCTTCTATGAGAGTATCCAACCTCTCGCAACTTGGAAGACTAAGAAAGGAATGGAAGCGTTTGTTGCAAATGTTAGTGCCATATATTCTCAGTTTCCAGCCGATAATAGCTATGAGAGTATCCGCGAGTTTATCAATTATACCTATTACAACTGGGCTCGTGCGCCTTCCCATGTTTTACTTGTCGGTGATGTTGAGTATGTTCCTACATATTATTACTACGATCCTTATTATGACTATACAGCCACCGACCATTGGTATAGTTGTTTAGCAGGAGGTGATTATTTATCCGATGTTTTCATTGGTAGACTTTCTGTAAAGACAACTGCCGAAACGGATGAGGCTGTAAACAAAGTTGTCAACTACGAAAGTAATCCATATCTGGCAGAGACTGCGTGGTATAAAAAGGCAATGTTAGTCTCAGATACTGGTTATTTTGAAGATACTTCCAACTGGGTTTATGATTTCCTTACCGACCAAGAATATACAGTTGATAAACTTTACAGATCGTTAGGAACAGCAACCACCACTAACATCATTAATTGTTTAAATGATGGGCGTGCTATTGCCAATTATAGGGGACATGGAACTATAGAATGCTGGGGAACAGGACCTTTCTGTAAATCAGACATATTAAGCTTGACCAATGGACGAAAACTTCCCGTAGTGATCAGCCCTACTTGTAATACAGGATGGTTTGATGATCCGACGCTGGATTGTTTTGGAGAAGCTTGGCTTAAGGCAACAAATGGAGGAGGAGTTGGTTATTGGGGTTCTTCCAGGCCAAGTTATGGCGGTTATAACGATGAACTTGACAAGGGAGTATATAAAGCGATTTTCAATGATAACATTTTTGATTTTGGTGGCGTAGCCAACCGAGCGAAACTTTATATGCTCGATGAATATGGGCTAACAAGAAAGGCCAAGCTAGAACTTCACTTATTCAATATACTTGGGGAGCCAGAATTAAATATTTGGACAGATATACCTCAACCCCTCAATGTGACTCATCCATCCCAAATACCAGTTGGGTCAACGCAAGTTACAGTTACCGTAAGGGATGGCACAAATCCGGTAAAGAATGCCACTGTATGCCTGTGGAAGGATACAGAGGTCTATGTTTATGGATACACAAACTCCACGGGAAAAAAGACATTTGACATCACTACTTCTTCAGAGGGGATAATGAACGTCACGGTAACGAAACATAATTTTGTGCCTTACGAAGGGACAATAATGATTACAAACTTATTATACTCAGACGACTTCAATGATGGCGATGCAGATGGATGGCAAAACTATGGTGCGGAGGAGATGACAGTGATAGATAAGAGGCTGTACATAGAGGATCGTTACTGTGGCGGGTATGCATTGGCTGAAGAGGTTGATTTGCCTGAAGGTTTTGAGTATCAAGCGGAGATGGAAATTGACAAATACCCAAGCGGAGACTATCCGCATTATGGAATAGTATTCAATGTAGCAGAAAGAGAACCGAATGAAATCACGGGTTACTACTTTGGACTAAACCCGGATTACAACAAAGCGGAGTTGTGGTGGTTCTATTATGCATGGAGTAGTGGGAAATCAGGTGGAATAGAGTATGTGAGAAATAAGCAGCCTGGTTTTGAGACGTGTTCAAGTAAGGGAGAATCAGGTGGAATGCAACGCTGGGCGAGTAAAAGTGTTACGGTGAATACAGGAACAAATTATACCTTAAAGGTGGTAAAGAACGGTCTAATTGCTACTTGTTATCTAAATGGCGAAGAAATGTTTACGGTCAATATCGATGAGCAAACGCTTCCAAATTTTCCCGACGTTACGAATTGGAAATATACCGATGGTACCATAGGACTTATGGCTAACGGCGGTGCTTACTATGCTTCGGCGTATTTTGATAATGTGCTTGTCCAGTTTTCAGGTGAAAACGGCTGCGTAGGTCATGAATCTGGCTATGTATACAATTGTGGAGATTGCGTAAACGAATCATGCACATTAAACGGCGATTTAACCTGTCCATCTGGATACGGCTTAGTAGTTGGTGCAAGTGGCATCACCATTAACGGGAACGGCTACTGCATAGACGGCGTCAATAACGGCAGGACTGGAATTGACAACTCTGATGGACATGATAACGTAACGATAAGGAATCTGGAAGTGAAAAGATTCTGCGATGGGATTCTACTTAAGGGTTGTGCGAACAACACCATAGACAACTGTGAAGTGCATCATAACGACAATGACGGGATACTGCTCGAGTATTGCGAGAACAACACCATAGATAACTGCGAAGTGCATCATAACGGCAATGAAAGTGTTGATTCTTCCACAAACGGGATTGAACTGGAGCATGCATGGAACAAACAATGACACGGCATTTGGTGCTACCGCCTATGATATATGCGACCATGGTGATACCAATTTCGGTGATGAGAATACCTGCGATACGACATATAATTACAATGATGAAGGGACTGAAGGATGCACGTATCCCTGCTCAGAGCGACCAGATCTCATCATCACCAAAGTATGGGTGAACTGGCCGTGAATTGCACAATTTTTTATAACATAACGAATATAGGTGGTGCAACAGCGCCTGCGGGGCATACCACCGCGCTATTTGTAGACAACATAAAGCGAGCAGAGGACGTAGTGCCAGTGGAATTAGC
>PIXU01000009.1 GCA_003601795.1 Candidatus Methanophagales archaeon | reverse complement strand
CGGTATATGCGTCATCGGTTAGATTATCTGGCGTATTATCGGTTATGGTTACGTTAAGCACAACAGCATCGGTTATATCCATGCCAAGATATTCTGGAGGTAGATATGCGGCTATATCCTCAGGACTGGCTAAGGTTATGTTAGAGGTAACGCCAACGTCTATTTTTGTGTATGGGCACAGCCAACCATTTTTGTTCATGAATGGATAACGGTCTTGTGCACCTGCACCGCCTGGAATATTATACGGTGCATCACCAATGCCGTCACTGCCAGGTATGTCTTGATTTGGTCCATGATATAAGTCAGAACCATTGTAATCGCTCCAGTAGTTGCCGCCAGAGGGGTAGCCGTTGTCCCATAAATTGGTGCCTCTATCATCATATGCTTGGTTCATATTATCTATGATATTATTATGATAGATGCAGTTGCTGTTAGAGAAATACAGATAGATGCCATAGTCATTGTTTGATCTTACCGTATTGTTGATTAAGAGATTATTATTACTAAAGTAATACAACAAGATGCCGCTATAGTTGTTTTCACAGATGATGTTTTTCGAGATTGTGTTGTTCAAGGAAGAACGCAATTCAACGCCAGAATTGTTGTTCTTGCTGATTTCATTATTCATTATATTATTATACGATGAATACTCCAAGTAGATGCCAGTGTGATTATTCTCAACGCAAGTATTATCTATTATTGTGTTATTCGATGAATCTTCCAGGTAGATGCCATGCTGATTATTATCACTTATTTCGTTGTTCGAAACCGTGTTGTTTGCGGAATCTCTTAAGTAGATTCCGCCATAACCGGTGTTGTTCTCACAGGTGTTGTTCATAATCACGTTATTCGAAGATTCATACGTTAATACGATGCCATTGTAAAAATTCTCAGAAATTATGTTTCTCGATATTGTGTTAGTCGCTGATGAACGCAATATAACGCCATGGTCGTTCTTGTAGATTGTGTTATTCATTATTGTATTGTTATTGGATGAATCTTCCAAATAGACGCCTGTCCAATCATTTTCGCATATTCTGTTATTTATTATTATATTGTTGTTATTAAAAGAATACTCCAGATGAATTCCATTGAAGTTGCCGTAAATCTCGTTATCCTTTATCCAGTTGTTATTAGAAGAATCTCGCAAGTATACCCCTTCAGCGGTATTATTACAAATCATATTATTCATTATCGTGTTATTTTTAGAGAAGAAACTCGAAATACCATGATTATTTTCACAAATTTTATTATTTATTATTGTATTATTGTTCGAAAAGTTGTAAAAAAGAATTCCAACCGCATTCTTGCAAATCTCATTGTTCACGATTTCACATCCTGAAGATTGCAGGAGTTCTACACCTTCGGATGTGCAAGAGAGGTTGCAGTCCCTAACGGTTATTTCTTTACATCTTACCAATATTACTAGGCCTGCATCTGTAATCTCCTCGCCCGCTACGTTCTCAAGATAAACTAAAGGTTTACCATTCACTATATTGTCTTCCACATGGTTGTTGTAGCTATCCCAGAACCAAAGTCCTCCGTGATTAAATGTATTGTCTGTTATCGTATTGTTATTCGATGATAACCATAAGTACATACTAGCATCAATGAACTTGTTATCTCGTATTTTATTGTTCGAAGAGTAATAACCCAATTCGATTTCACTGCCATTTAGTACTGTATTATTAATTAGAGTGTTATTATTTGAATATGCCAATTCGATGTTGCTTGAATTTACTATGTTGTTGATTATGACATTGTTATTCGAATAAGAAGATAAGTAGATCCCATTATTGTTTGAATTTAGAGTATTGCTATCTAAAGTGTTATGGCTGCTTGAAGCGTACAAGTAGATGTCGCCATAGCTGTTCGAGTATGCGTTGTTGCTGGTTATGATATTATTACTGCTCGATGAAATTAACGCGATGCCCCATGTATTGTTCGATACCGTGTTCTCGGTTAAGGTATTGTTACAGCTTGAAGATTGCAAGCGGATGCCATTATAGGTGTTTGATGCATTATTACTGGTTAAGGTGTTATAGCTCGAAGAAATCAACCATATGCCATAGTTCCTATAGCTATAGCCCCAGTCTTTGTTCGAAACATTGTTGTTAGTTAAGACATTGTCACTCGAATTATACACGTAGATGCCGATATGGTTGTTTAAGGCTTTATTGTTAGAAATGTTGCAGTAATAAGCGTTATAGAGAAGTATCCCCGATGCGTTAGTCGCTCCTTTCACGGTGAACCCGCTTATATTAACATAATCTGCTCTCACATCAAAAACATAAGCATATGAACTTACCGCCTGAACAATCGTGTCGTCAGGATTTCCAGAACTTGATCGAATCGTTAAAGATTTCCTAACATCCACAGTCTCATTATATGTTCCTGCCTCCACAATAATTGTATGCCCATCTTCTGTATCAGAGTCATCTATTGCAGCCTGAATAGTTCGAAAGTCTTCACCCGTATTTAAATTATGAACCGGTTTTTCTATCCACACTACCAACGATATTTCAATTTCACCATGAGCTGATTCTGCTGGCGGTGCGTCACCCGGATTCTTGGGACAATCTATCCATGCTTTTAAATTCACCGTTCCTGGTGCGCCCATCCCAATACTGCTGTTTGCGATTATTTCTACTTCAAATTCGCCTTGATCTAGTTCGAGATTATTCAGTGGGGCGTAAAGCACGTCATCAACGAAAATATCAACGGTGGAGCCGGTATTAGCCGCACCCTTTATACAAAGCTCGTCACCAATCATTACTGTTTGCGGTATATCAAACACAACAGCCTTCCATACATCTTTAACCTCACTATCCACCGGGTTAGTAATAGTCTCTAAACCCGATTTCATGTGTTGTTTGTTTACATTCACGTTTTCGTAGTATGTACTACTATTCATGATTATTGTATCGCAATCACTTGCTACATTCACCGCTTCCTGAATCGTGGGATAATCATCAGGCACATAAATCACCTCATCAGGACTTGCCACTGCAAATGGGGGTGTAGAAAAAATTAAAAACACTAAAATTGCAACAAATGCTACCGATTCTATATTTTTCCCTTTTCCCATTTTTCAGCTCCTTTTTGTTTTATGTCTTGGTGTTCATTCTAACCTTATCGCAGGTATCCAGTCGTTGTACCTATTTCCATTTGCATCTATGAATTCTGAACAGGTGATATTACCTCCTTCTTTCGCTTCATGCTCTTTAGCATGAATTATTTGTGGATAAGAACCTGTTACGATAGTGTAATTGTATCTATGACCTTTCAAAAGTCTGACATAAGGAGCACCGGTTACGTTATGCAATGTGATGTTATGCCAGTCGCCTGCATAGCCGTCCCAGGTGCCGTTTGCTATTAATTTGCCGTTTTCCTCTAATTCAATGGACTCGGTGTGCCCGCCTGTGCCGGGGCAGGGGTAAGTGTATAATTTGCTAACGTTGATGTTACATGATGGTTTTATTTCGCCTTTGTGCGTTCCCATTATGCTTGGATAGGTGCCTGGACCGGTATCGAAAATTGTTAAGGTTTGGAATATATAGGGCTGATCTGGGATTTCGCTGATTGGGACATCTTCGGCTAAGAGTGTAGTAGTTTCGCCTGATGTTACCTCAAGGGTGTATCTATCTGTTGG
>PIXU01000008.1 GCA_003601795.1 Candidatus Methanophagales archaeon | reverse complement strand
CTCCATCTGCGCCAGTAAGAGAGGGATATCATCCACACGCTCATTTTTTATACCAACTTCTTCGTCCATAATACTGTAAAAGCTCTACATAATTTTAAAACCTACTATGATTTGAGCGAACCATGAGATATTATTTGTAAAAAACCGAAAATGATTTTATTAAACACTTTTTCTTTTTTAGGAAAAAAGAAAACCTGTGCTAAAAGAAAAAAATGTAAAAATTTTTTCCCCTTTTTCTTTTTTCGGGGGACACTAAGGTAAGATAAAAGAAACCGCGAGGTTTCACAAGACGGACACGAGAAGATGAAGCGGGGATGCAGGATGCCGGATACAGGATACATGTTTAACTTGTATCTCCAATTTTTTCTGTGAAAATCTGTGTAATCTTGTGGTTATAAAAAAGTTTGATGAGTAACGTATTGGCACAATATAAGTAAGGAAACAGAACCGGTGAGAACGGGTGTAGAATAAGAAAAGGTTTGAGGTGAGAAAGAAAAAAAATGTATTTCGGGAAGAGGCTTATAATATTGGGCATTTTTGTGCTTATTGCATCAGCAGTGCCTGCGACGGCGGCTGAGGGAATAAATATAACAGAAAAATGGAACAGGACTTTCGGAGGCGCAAGCGATGATTATGGCTATTCCGTCCAGCAAACCGCAGACGGCGGTTACATCCTCGCAGGCGACACACGTTCTTACGGCGCCGGTGATGCGGATATATGGTTAATAAAGACCGATTCAAAGGGAAATGAACAGTGGAGCAGAACCTTCGGAGGGACGAAGGCAGACCTTCTGGACCGCGGCTCCGTCCGGCAGACCTCTGACGGCGGATACGTCATAACCGGCTACACATATTCTTACGGCGCCGGTGATGCGGATGTCTGGTTGATCAAGACAGACGAAAATGGAAATGAAGTTTGGAACCGGACTTTCGGAGGAGCGGGTCTTGATTGGGGTCATTCAGTCCAGCAGACTTCTGATGGGGGGTACATCATCGCTGGCTACACATGGTCTTACGGTGCCGGCTCTGATGATGTCTTGCTGATAAAGACCGATTCGGAAGGCAATGAACTCTGGAACAGGACTTTTGGCGGGTCATATGAGGATCGGGGCTGCTCAGTCCAGCAGACGCCGGATGACGGGTATATCATGGCAGGGAGCACAAATAATCGGCAGGATGCGTGGCTGATAAAGACTGATTCAGATGGTAACGAAGAATGGAACACTATTTTTGGCGGTGCCGCCATGGATGAAGGTTATTCTGTCAATCCTGCCAAGGATGGCGGGTATATTATAGCAGGATATACAGGGTCTTACGGCGCTGATTCGGCTGACTTCTGGATTATAAAGACAGACGCATATGGGAATGAAGAGTGGAACGCGACCTTTGGAGGAACGGGCTTGGAGAAATGCTATTCAGTCGAGCAGACTTCTGATGGCGGATACATCGCAGCAGGCTACACAAACTCTTTCAGCGCCGGCTATACCGACGTGTGGCTGATAAAATTATCTGTCCCGATAGATTTAAAAGTGGACGAAATAGAACCATACTACGATACTAATGCTCCGAATACAAGGTATCTGAACTTAAAGAACGAAGTCAAAGTCAAAATAACAAATACTGGGTCTGCAAGTGCAGGACCTTTTGAGGTAACCCTCTTCACAAACGATAAAATTGCAGATACGCAGACACTTCCGGGACTTGATGCGAATTCGAGCACTTTTGCTGTGTTCAACTGGACGCCAGTATACAATGTAACCAAGCCTCCCATGAATGCATACCATGTATCCAAAAATTTCAGTTTGAAAGCGATAGTTGACCCGGAAAACCAGATAATAGAACTCAATGAGTCCAATAACATCTTGACTGCCAACACATCAGCGATATGGAATGGTCGTATGGGCGGTAACGGTGTTCTGGGTGTTCCATATATAACCACCCGGCACCACGGCAAGTTGCATGGTGGCATAATCCATACTTTCGGTGACAGTGGTAAATACTGGAAATACAAGGTTGAGCTTGGAAATCCGTATATTGTGAATTTTAATGTCTCACTACCACCAGGTGCTGAGGTAGAACTGGCAAAGATATATACATATTTCGAGTGGTTTGTTAGAGAGCAACCGAAAGCGGATGCAACATTTACAACACCTGTCGGCGAGAACTTCGACCTTCCGGTAGATGACTGGTATTGGGATAAAGGGTATGCTTTTATTTTCGGTCAATATTTATGGGGTGTGCTCCAGTATGATGTGACTCCCTACATCAACGAGAACGGCACTTACACCTTCAACCTCACTCATGCCGGTGGTTCCGAATACTATATGGATGGTGCATTGCTGTTCATAGTGTACCGGGAGCAGAACAAGCCGCTGATTGAGTATTATGTGAGTGAGGGCGCAGACCTTTTAGGAGGCAGAGATATTGAATATCTTCGCTACGAGGATACAACTGCGAAAGCGGAGCTCAAAGGAGGCGAAATGGACATCACGAATGTGACAAAAGCGACACTGTTTTCTGTCGTTAATTGGGGATTCGATACCAATCTATGGTTCAATGGTCACCTAATCGGAGAGAATTGCTTTACACCCATAAACCCACTCCGGGAGGAGATAGTACAATATAATCTTACTTCGATACCCCTGATATATCTCAATTCTACATATAACCTCGTTGAGATGGAGTTCCGTGGATATTGCAGGAACATGCCGGCAAATGCGTTCCTCGTGGTGGAATACGAGGAAGTGCCGCCGCCGCCAGCACCGTTCTTCGTCTATGGCTGGGTTAACGCCAGCGATGGCGCGCCTGTTGTGAATCCAGGCGTAACGATAACGAACCTGAACACTTCTGAGGTGTTTATTGCAGAGACGAATGCGAGTTCTAACTACTACCAGGTTGTGATCAGTTCTGAGAATGTAAGCGCTTCAAATGTTCTTCACTTCTATGCGAGCGCCAATGGAAACAAAACAGAGCTCAACCACATGATTACGCAAGAAGAGATGGACAACGGCGGATTCGTGCAGAACATCACTATACAGTATGTGCCCGCAGGCACCTGTGGCGACGTTACCGGTGACAAGAGCATAGACATCGGTGACGTGATTCTGTTGGGCAACCACGTGCGCTACCCGGCGAAGTATCCAGTGGACGAGTGGGCAGCAGACGTTAACTGCGACAGCAGCATAGACGTTGGAGACGTGATTCTGTTGGGCAACCACGTGCGCTACCCGGCGAAGTATCCGCTGAGATGCTGTGAAATCTAAACCACCACGAGATTACACAACACTTTCTTTCTTTTTCAAACTTTAGAAAAATCAAAAATGCTTCGCGGAAAAAGAAAGAACCCGTGCTAAAAGAAAAAACGGAGGGTAGGAAAAATAGGAAGAAATTGTGTGGAAATGATTGAAGAAGTGGATGTGGAAATGGAAAAGGAGAAGGTGCTTTTGATGTGGCGGACTATGGTGAGGTTTGGAACAAAAACGAAATCAAATCAGAAGTTGAGAATACTTCAAGATGGGGCCGCTCTTTAAATCTTTTCTCATTTGACCAAATTCCGCAGTTTAGATACAGCGCTAATCCAAAGTACGGGATGTCTTATCTTCCTTCAACGCTGATTTTGTCTCCTCATCGAGTTCGATTCCCGGTATTTTAATCACTAACTCTCCTATTTCTATCACCTATAATAGTTATTGACTCCGAGTATATAAATCATCGACTTCGAGTCTGGTGAGGTTTTACGCGTCAAAAAATATCCATATCATCGTTTTCACGTGAAAATCCGCGTAATCCTGTGCCCTTACCCACGGAATTGCTTCTCTCATATTTTTTATTCCCGCGTAATTGTCTCTAAAAAGTCAACTATTTTGAAGTCAGGGTCGAAGGTGGCGATTTTACTGATACCGTGATGTTTGCAGGTAGCTGCGATTAGTGCGTCGTTTGGAAGTAAGCCGTATTTCGTGATGCTCAGCCTCGCTCTTGACAGCCTCACCGACGTCAAGCGTCCTGTATCTCCCCAGTAACTCCACGAGGTCATTGAGTTCAACGGACTTTACGAGCTCTGGCTTCTTCTTCAACTCGTAGGATTTCTTTCCCGTTTCCGCTTCAATATAAACAAATACAACTTCCGAAAAGACGATGTCGTTTATACACCCTTCGAGACCCGAATACTTCTCAAGAAGTATTTTTATTTCCCTTCTAAGAAGTCGAGAAAGACGCTTGAGTCAATAAATACCCCATTCATCTTCGGTTTCCTCTAAGAGCTTTGACAAATCCCTTCCACGGAAAATCCCGAAAAGCTTCTCCGGCAACTCTTT
>PIXU01000007.1 GCA_003601795.1 Candidatus Methanophagales archaeon | reverse complement strand
TCGCACTTTCACTCAGGTTGAACACCGTATTTATCTTCTCAAAGTTTGAGATGTCGCCTGACGTCAAAGGCAACTGATAAGAAGGCACGTTGGGAGTTACAGAGACGTTTGTTGGATTGTAGTGCGATGAGAACGCGAGTTTCGGGTTTTCGTCACGTACTTCTGCTGAATCCGCGGATTCACCCCAGTTCCGGGGCATGGATAAGTATATAATTTGCTAACGTTGATGTTACATGATGGTTTTATTTCGCCTTTGTGCGTTCCCATTATGCTTGGGTAAGTGCCCTTGCCGGTGTCAAAAGCAGAAGGTACAGCCGGGGGTATCACACCGAGAAGCGGGTCGCCCACATAGAGCCTGACAGTAACAGTTTTATTAACCAAATCTCTTGAGAATGCAGGGTCGCCAGACACCGTTGGAAGGGTGGTTACATCGTCAACTTCCGGTAAAAATCCAATTCCCGTTTTGAACACTTTGCATGTTTCTATATCGAGTTCGCTAACTTTTATTGTGATATCTGAGTATGCAGCATCAGTTAGATTGTCAGGGGTTAAATCTACTATGTCGACTGTTAATACTATCGAATTATTATAGTCATATCCATGTGGCAAAAAAGCCCCTATATAATTGGGATCCTCGACAGTTACAATAGAAATTACACCTATGTCGGATGTAGTGAATGGGGCAACTATGACACAATCTCTGACCAGTGAAATTTTAAAATCATTATAATAAGTGTCAATTTCCCTCACCAGTGATTCATAATCCAAAATAGGTGTAAAAGTTAGATTATAGTTTTGAGTTGAGTTTGCTGGAATAGTTACATTGTATGATTTATTGAACTTAATTGTGTTGTTAATGTCTGTTAGTTTAATAGTTATATTTGTATCAATATTCATTTGATCGAAATTTGTAAGACTAATGTTCATATAATTCGTGGTGGCATTATATATGTATCGATCTGACGAACCATAGCCATATAGCGGTGGCTTCACTGAGATATTAGTGCTGTATGAGGTAAAACATGCAGTTTCGTTGTGTTGTGGGCTGTAGAAGCTAAAACTGGCGGGTGGTATTATAATGCTCTTGCCTACTTCTCCAATAGGTAACAGTGTGTAGTTTAACCTTATATGATCATGAGGTGAAATTTGTCTGAACCATTGTATAGTATCATTGTCAATCGAGCCGTCACAGGAAATAATAGTAACATTATCAGCTATCTGTTGACTTATATTTGCTGCTATGGCCACTGGCAATGGATTCTTAAGGTCGATAACAACTGTATAATTCGTGCTATTTATTTCGGAGGCAGCAAACACATTAATTGGATTAGAAAATGCTAATCCTTTATCATCAGCCATTAAATCTTTAGACATAAAAGCTGTGCTGGCACTATTATCAACCTCAACAGGAGTAAAATCAAATGATTTTGCATCGAGAACATAGATACCATCTTTGGTATAGGCGAATAAAAGCAATAATACATTATCACCAACTTTTGGTCTAATATCCATGTTTTCATAATGCCAATATATATTGAGGTCATCGGTTAATCCGGGTCCAATCTGAACTCCACGGAAATCTTCTGTTGTCGCATCCTGCCAATGCGCTTGTCCATGATCGTCCCAATATATTGCAACGGCTTTAAAAAATTCCTCAGTGTCCCCAGTATTCTTGACTTTGACATTGAAGTAGCCTTTGTCCTCACTCCACCACACAAGCGTTTTATGTCCCTGACTGACTTGCTGAACGCTCACAATCTCTCCCATTGGCAAGCGTGGTTCACCTTTCACTTGAGCGATTCCTCTTTTAGTGTTCTCATATATCTGCCAGGATACTGCTGGATAAGTAAACATTAAAGATTCAGTTAGAGAAAGCACCTTTTGGTCCTCGTCTAACTTCATCATATCATTTACAAGCTTACCCCCGGTATAGGCACCATAACACGCCACAAAAAAGAGACCGGGACCGTCACCAATACCACAGACAAGGATAAGACCAGTAGTCCAAAACAGTGTATCTATTATTCCATAATACCATTCCCTTTGTGACTCAATTACCCTTTTAGTATGGAGTCCATGAAGTGGTAAGCCATCCATTATACACTTGGTGACCAGCACATGGTTTGCATGGTCTCTCATCTGAACATCCTTTATAAACATCTCTTGCTTTGGAACATCCATCGCAGGGATGACAATAGAATTAACTGTACTGTCTATTTCATTTTTATATCTCTCTGTGACTTCCTGTTGAAGTGTGTAATAACCGCGGAAAGAATAATCCTCAACTGCTTTTGATAAGTATGCACTCACTATTTCTTTGCCAAGCGGCTTCTTAAACAATTTTTTAGCTGCCCACCACGTAACATACACCTCAGCAGTACCCTGATCCAAATATTCAAGTGCATAAATAATGTCATCGATGTTTCCGGGTTTGAAAGAATGAATAGGAAGCAAGACATCGAATATCACGTCAATAGCCAATTTCGCTTCATCACGACTCTTAAAAGCCATGAAATCATCCCCCTCACAAGTGCTTCTGTCCATCTCGCCAAGTATTCGATTAAGGCATTTTTTGGAACCCGATGCAAAATCGTGCAGTGTTTCATTCAATTTAACCGGGGGACCCGCGAATACCTCAAAGGATGTAGAACAATTTGTTCTTTTATAGAATGGGTGAGTTGCATTGAATCGAACAGTATAACTGCCGTTCATAGCTGGAATGTAGGTGCCGATATAATTGCCTGACATATCAGAGCCGTGAAGTATGACTTTGTCGCTTACATTCACTGATTCTATACACGATTCTACAAGGCAGCCGTCCACAGGATAGCCATCTGAGGAGATATTCACGCTAAGGGAGATTTCTTCACCGACAAAATAGCTTCCAGGAGATGGACAAGAGATGAAAAGACTTCCATTCAGCACATCCATCCTCTTTTCAGCATATCCACCAATAAGCTTAGAGTCCTCCGTATTATTAACGGACGCAAAGACATCAACGATATATTTACCTTCCATTTCAGGAACATAACTGCATTGATATGTGCCATTACCAATATGAGCCATACCCAGGTTCTGCTGGTCGAAAGTTGGTAATATAACTGTGGCATTCACAGTTGCATTAAGATAGGGATTATCCTTAAAGCCAGTAACATTTGCTTGGAAAATAACTGTATCTTCCTTAAAAAGGTCAGGGGGAGTGGTGTCAATTATGCTAAGACTGACATTCAAGGCTCCATCAGGATAACCCAGGTTCTCAAATATCAGTTCATTATATCCTTCCAAACCATCCTTTTTTGCAATGATTTTTAGAGTGCAATTTCCTGCTGGTTTAAGTTGAGGAACGATTATTTTTGATGAATAAATCCCATCGTCATGATGAAAATCAGCATGAGTAGATTTGCCATCGTCATACAATTCAAATCTATGGTAAACTGTTTCGTTCTGCCATAACTCTCCTTGTACGCCACATCCTTTAATAGAACCGGTGGCACCATCATACACATGCGCATGCACCTCAAGTTGATTTCCAATATAGTATTCCAACTCTGACCGTTTGTCCAAAAC
>PIXU01000006.1 GCA_003601795.1 Candidatus Methanophagales archaeon | reverse complement strand
TGCGCGCGTGGGTTCGCGTGCCATCTCCCTGACAAGAATCGTCTGGAGTCCTAAGTCCGTAATGATATTGAAGAACGCGAGATAAGCAAACACGAAATTATACTTACCGAAGCCCGCAGTGCCCAGATAGCGTGCAAGGTAGATTGTTACAACCAGAGATACCAGCCGGAAGATGAGGTCACCACTGATAATGATACCCGTGTTCTTTGCCACTCGCTGTACTGTGCTCAACTGAATCACCTTTATAACAATTAATTTACATTTTATATTACCTTTCCCTGCACGCTACATGCCCCCTCTGGTGCGTGGACAAATTAAAAATTTATCATCAATTTCCGATATCTTATTTCGTATATATCGCATTATAGTTTGGGATATATGCAAAAGCTACAAAAAGTTTTTATATGTATCTTACATGTATACTAAGGTTTTAAATACCCTCCTATTTTTAACTTAGTAGTAAACTCACAATGTATCAGCATTTGGTGAACAGGAAGCGAGGTATAATATAATGGTGGTGTTAGAAAAAAGAGAAAATAAACATAAGGGTAAGGAGGATAAAGATACAGTGGAAACCAGCAGCAGGATAAAGAATACGCCTGTTTTCATTGCATACTTCATACTTGCGCTCATCCTTATTACAGGACTGAGTGGGGTGGTGAGTGTGAGTGCCGCCGCACCATCCATCACCGATTGGTCTTCTACCGGAGGGAAACCAACAAATAAAGATAATCCACAAGATTTAATGTATCTTGTCCAGCCGGGTGATGAGATTACTTTCTCTATTACTACTTCTGAACCCTGCAATTATAACTGGTCCGTTAACAAAGTTGACCAGGATATAAATTCAAACACTTTCACCTTTACTGTCCCTTCTCTTAACTGCTCAGAAGACCCTTCAGAATGCATCTGGGAAATCCATATCAAAGCCTACAATGATAACGGCGAAGCACATCATGAATGGGTTATTTCCACACTAAACGAATCAGAGGCGCCAGATATCTTTGATTACTTCACAGATAAAAAAGTTCAAGGAAGAACAGAAACAGACCCTTGGGGTAGAGCGTTGCCCGAATGGAGTTCTTCCTTTGATGTTTCACGAGCGTTCGTAAAAGGTTCAGTAGGAACAAATTGGGAGACGTATATCCCCTCAACTATTGCTCATGGTACTTGGAAATTTGGATATAAATGTGGAATTACTTTTTATCCGCTTTATTACAATAGTGGCGCATGCTTCCATTGGAAAGAAGAGTGCGGTGGCGCTCATCATCATTGTATGATATACAATAGAGCCAGAGGAGAAGATTTTAGCATAGAATATGATTGCGCTAGTCCTTATGGTCCTGTTGAAAATGATTGGTTTAATGTTACCATAATTCGCACACAGGATGGCTGGTACTATATGTTTTTGAATGACATACTCGATAGCTATGTCTACGATCCGTTTGAAGAACCGTGGCAGAAGATAGTGCTCTACGGTGGTTCCGATCTTAGCTGCTTTGATGGGCTCGAGGTATACGAAAATAAATATTTATTTCCAGAAAGAGAAGGAATTGTATATGGACAATATATAGCTAAAGAGATAGCTTCTGGACACTATCTCGTTCCCACTTACAAGAATGGGATTATAGTAAATGGAAGAAACATAACTTTGAGTGATATTAATAGCGCAATAAATAATACCTCATTATTTACTTATGATGCTGAAACCAAAACAGCAGTTTGCTATACAAATCTTTATATCAATACTGGGTCAGAACTTGTTATCCAAAACGAAACACTAAAATTTCATTGTGATTCAGATGGAGAACTTGAATTCGCCCCTGGTTATGGTGCCACGCTTAGAATTGAAAATAGCACCATTACCACGGATAATGAATATTACTTTGTATGGAATTTTGCAGGCCCTACAACTCACTTGGGCTACCCTATTACTCTCTATTATGCACTGCCCTATAACAAGAGATATGGCCCGATGACACTTGAATGGTCATATTATGGACGCTTTATAGTCAAAGATTCTGTGATTAACAACTCCGGTTACTTATACATAGATTCGCCATATGAACTAAATATAACAAACACTCAAATTACAAACTTACATGAGATTGATATAGGTGATTACACATTTTGTGCAGATGACCCTACTCAAATTATCAGAACCGCCTTGAAAGGTGGTAAGTCTTTCTTTATCCAGACGGATGACTTGAATATTAAAGACCTCGTATTAGATAATGTTACCTTTACCGGAGCAGAAAACCCGTTAAATATAACATTCTATGTGAACGCACATAGAGACAAAATTAACATATACAATATTAATTTACAAAATGGGAACATTATAATAGAAAATCCAATCGCTCAGACAACGCGTCAGTCCCATACATGTTATGTTGGGGGGTCTTCGAATGTTTGGGGTAGTGTATATCTGTGGAAAAGTTATATAACAAGCGAAGTTGGTCTGGTGAACTGTAAATTCAACGATATTATCATTACTCCAGTCGTGCACACAGACAAAGCAGGAAGGAATGTGAATAAATCAGCCTTGGTGAAGTATTATCTTGATGTGAAAGTTGTAGATGCAAATGGAGAGCCTGTTTCAGATGCAAATGTAACTGTAAGTTGCGAACAGAGTTGGACAGAAGAAGATAGAAAGACAAATCATTATCCTGTGGAAAATATAGAAACAGCACATCCGTACGCCACAGGGAAATATCGTTGCGTTTATCATCACTATCGTGTTGTGGAAGGACTACCACTAAGTTCTACACTTACGGGAACAGATGGACATACTCCTTTACCATCAGATAAAGCAAACACACTTGTAATTACAGATTATAAGAAATATCTTAATACCGGAACAGGAGAAGTAAAGCAAGAAAATTTCACTTATAGCATCACCGCATCAAAAGATGGAAAAACAGCATCAATGAATGGTTTGGATATAGATGAAAGCTGGTATAGAGAGAACCCTGATGTGCCAACAAAAACTGTTGTTTGCAATATTGATACTGGTAATTGCTGGATAGAGGGAGTTGCTACTGGCACCCTCTCAGGCACGGTCACAAACACTACTGGAGCACCAATAGAAGGAGCGCTTATCAAAGCAAGCTCCCACCAAACAACAACAAACTCAACTGGAGGATACACAATAACCCTGCCAGCAGGAAACTATACCCTAACCGCATCAAAGACAGGCTATCAATCTGCAACCTCGTCAGCCACAGTCAATGAAGGAGCAACTACCACGGTTGACTTTACATTAACACCAATTCCTGCTGATACCACATCACCTTCAGCAGTTATTGACCTATCTACAAGCAATCCCACCCCACATTCAATCACCCTGACCTGGACCGCACCGGGCGATGATGGAAATACCGGAACTGCTTCTCAGTATGACATCAGGTATTCTACTTCAGAAATAACGGAAGAAAACTGGAACTCAGCAACCCAATGCACGGGCGAGCCAGCTCCGAAAACAGCAGGTAGTTCTGAGACCTTCACTGTTACTGGTCTATCTCCAAATACAACTTATTATTTCGCTTTAAAGACCGCGGATGAAGTGCCTAATTGGTCCCCCATCTCCAACAGCCCATCTGGAAAGACCACTCAGGTAGCGGGTGGATTAGTTGGTTACTGGAAGTTTGACGAAGGAGCAGGAACAACCGCAGTAGATTCATCCGGGAACAATAATAACGGAACCTTAATTGATAATCCTGATTGGGTAAATGGGAAAATAGGAAAAGCATTAGGATTTAACGGTAGCACGAACTATGTTGAGATAAACGATTCTGATAGCTTAGATGGTTTTGATGAGATCACGATTGAAGCATGGGTAAAACCAATTCTGGGTCAAAGAGGAGCAGTAGTTAGCAGGTATCTGTATGATTATAATATCCCCATCAAT
>PIXU01000005.1 GCA_003601795.1 Candidatus Methanophagales archaeon | reverse complement strand
TGAACAGCCAGTTCAGACCCCGTTCAACCGCTTCCACATAGGGGTCTTCATCTGGGTCGCCGGTTTCCTTATGTCCATTGATCTCGAATGCTTGTACTGCCGATGCGGTGGGAGACGCATAGTAGCTGCCATAGGACCATACCGTACACGGTGAGCCGTCAAAGGTCTTGGTATTAACATTGCTCCATTGAGACTTATAAAGATACCACAGCCCATTATCAATGGCAACGTTTATCTTGCTGTCCAGGCTTTCTGCCTCTATCTTTACCAGATAGGAATCTTCAATGGGATTTGCGAGTGCATCATTATCTGCCACTATCAATTTAGCGGTGAAAGGTGTTCCTTCTGCACCGGTGTATGTGTGCTTAATCTCAACGTTGTATTTGGTCTTACCGCTGAGCGATAAAATAGCTGATTCGGTTCCATCGCCGAAGTCCCATTTATACCATATCTTAGATGTGTCATTCGTATGGATAACACCTTTCAGAATGATTTCCTGTCCACTCCATGTCGTATGGTATTTGGCGATGTCGCCCTGCCAGGGCACGCAGATGA
Organism: Candidatus Methanophagales archaeon; assembly: GCA_003601795.1. Lineage (GTDB taxonomy): Archaea > Halobacteriota > Syntropharchaeia > Alkanophagales > Methanospirareceae > QEXZ01. The sequence continues at coordinate 3,474 of PIXU01000005.1, read as the reverse complement.
CTTTCGTGGGTACAGCCGAAGCTGCTGGTAATAATGCCAATACGGCTGTAACCAGTATTGCAATGAGAACTATCTCTGCTATTGTTATGTGCTTTTGTTTCCTATTTTCTTCCATTTTTTCCATTTTCACCTCCTAATTTGTTCGGTATTTATGTCACAGCGCCCCTCCTCGGCGCTCACATTTGTAAAAAAACGTCTCACGTTTTCACTGCTGAGAGGTTGTGGGTTATGTGCATGGTGGGCACAGATGTAAATAGGGCTGCATCTCAGGGATAGGATATCCACCTCCACCATTACCATAAGCCCCCATTTCGATCTCTTCCGACCTTATTTCCGGCTTGCTGTATTCTTCTCTTCCCATTTCTCTTTTTTATCTCACCTCCTTCTAATTTTTTCGTAACACAGCCCGGCTCAATCCGCAGATTTTGAGCCGGTACTCTGCATTACCATGACACCTTTTCCTTTTTGATTCTTGGAATATTTCCTCCATTTCGCATACTTACATGCGCTTGGCGATGCACCCACTATATCGCCAGTCTCGAGATAAACCACCCCGGGACACCTGATGCAATATTGCGCCAACTCGCACCTGGAGCATACGGGTAAATCATCGGAAGTTAAATTTCGCAATCGTTTCAAATCGTTACTCGGCTCAGTATGCCATATCTCTTTGAAACTCTTCTCTCTTAAATTGCCTACCGCCATAGGCATCATTATGCATGGATATACTGTTCCATCAGGCGAAATGCAACAACCTGATTTCCCTGCTTTGCATATAAACCTCTCTGCAGGGTCTTTCGTCTTCTCTGATAGATAACTGAGCATGACGTCGTCATTTTCCTCAGGTAAATACTCCACCATCTCTTCAAATGACAAATCGTACTGTAAAGGCTCTAATGAGCCATCTCTTCGCGGTGAAAGTCCGGGATTCATTCTGGGATGCACACCTAATTCTTCTGCTAAGGCTTCCATCGCTTTATATTCCCTGATATTCGAGTTCATGAGTATGGTTTTAATAGTAACCTCTATTCCCTGCTCAGTCAATCCTTTAATTGCCTTCACAGTCCGTTCAAAGGAGCCTTTTACCCTAGTAATGTAATCGTGCGTTTTCGCCGTTGCGCCGTAAAGACTGGTTTCAAATTTTATAGGCTTCAATTTTTTTATCTCTTCAATCTTCTCAGGCGTGATTAAAGTGCCATTGGTCATGAACGTGAGCAAAAAGCCTTTTCTCTTTGCATACTTCGCAATCTCGAAAAGATCATCACGCATGAATATCTCACCGCCGGTAAACGCCAAGAAGAAAGTCTTCATCTCCACTAATTGATCTATTATATTTTTTACCTCTTCGGTGGATAGTTCCTCGATGCTATTATCCCTGACCACATAACAATGCCTGCAATTCAAATTGCACCTGTATGTGAGCTCAAACATAACAACATAGGGAATACACTTCTCAACGCACCTGTTCACCACCTCTTCAACCAGTCGGGGGGAGGACTCAATCGCCATTGGTATCACCACCTTCCATTTCTGTTACGGCGTTTGTAATCTTCAAAATCTTCTTATCCACGAGCTTGTTCGCAAAATCCAGTACATCTGCCTGGGCTACTTCAAAACTTACAGCAAAACGCTCGCATATCCGCGATACTATCTCTTTTATGTCTCTTGTCCCATCGGCTAATTCCCAGATAGCGCTTCCTACCTTGTTAAGCGTGTGAATCTGATGACCATCGGCAGTCAAAATAACAACTTCTCCATCTATCACTCGCCATACCAATTCATCCGACCTGCATAAACAACTATCTAACGATAACATTTATTTTACCCCATGTCTTTCCCAACTGCGTGTTCTCTCGCGGCTCCGTGGTAAACAAGTACCGCATTATATTGAGTATCTTCACACCTCCTCCCCCCTCTTTCCAGTTCATCAATAGAATCCCAGAAACTTCTGTCAGGCAAAAACTGTAATTCGTAAAATGGCACCTCGTTTGCTACATCGGCGCAGAAATCCAGCATCTCCAAAAATGTATTTTCTACGTTCGTCGAGAACAACGTGTTCGGACTGATAACTTCCCTTATGAACCTGGTTATAAATTCCATTTTGCTTATACTCTTGATGATATTCTTCCCATTACCATGTTTGATTAAAAATATCGCCTTTAGCGGCGCACTTACATTCTCATTATCCAAAAAATCTCCCCGGAAAGGTGTGCTGCCGACGATATAAGAACCTTTTTCCTTCTTAATTATTACCGTTTCATCGTTCAATACACTATAATCAGAGGATAACCTGGCTATTGTTGACTTACCGCTTTTCGACGGTCCCACGAATACATAACCCTCGCCATCTCTTGAGACCGCACATGCATGCACCAGAAAATTATTCTTGCTTTCGCCCGGATGGCAATATTTCATCAGGGTGTAATAAACCATAAACATAAAGTGCTTGAAGGCGTCTATGCCCTTTCCTGAGAAAAATGCAGCACATCTTTTATCTTCCAGATTCAATGTTCCTTTTATTAGACCATTATAAAACTCGAAATCATTGCCATTTACGCTCTTTGACGTAAAAAGAGGATAGGGTAAATTGGATTCTTCTTTGTCTAAAGTTACGTTTACGGTTATATCTATCGTAAGATCCGCTTCTTCCTCTGTTATATATCTTTTAAGACGTTCTTTTAGATAAGAAGAATAAGCAGGGTCTTTAAACCGTAATGCGCAGCAGACATCACCTATTTGCAACCTGCATTCTGTATCTTCTATATTTATAATACCCCTATTCATTTTTGCTTTCATTTAACCATATTGCCACACCATGTAAATTTTGTATTTATGAATAAAACTTCTAAAATAGTATCCAATTATAAATTTTTCGGTTGTTTTTCCACTGGAAGTTAAACGGATTTTTCACAACGTCTTATCAAAATTCGTTTGATTAGCACGCTTTTTCACTAGTCGCAAGAAGCTCCCTACTTTGGATGCCGAATTCAGTTCTTCTGAAACCTGGTCACGGTAGAGAAGATGCAGAATTTAATCCATCGTTTCCACACTATTAAGTCCTTCTGAAGGGCATCCATTCATACTTCTCGCCTTCGTATGTTTCCACACTACTAAGTTCTTCTGAAACGGCCAGCAAAATTTCTCACGAGAAAAACGTTTCCACACTACTACTTCCATTTCATATCACCTCCTATATAATAGAGTTTGGGGTGCACCCCTGTTAGTATACAACTAGTTAAGAAACAGTATTTAAAACTTTCGATGTTTTCACCCCCTTTTCCATTTCCATCTCCATCTCCTTTTCTTTCTCGAAGTCTATGGGAGAGCGGTACCCTATGGCAGAATGTAGCCTCTTTTTGTTGTATACGTCCTCTATGAAATGAGCGATATTATCTAAGGCGTCGGAGAAGGTCTCATATTCATTGAGATAGACCTCTTCATACTTCAATGTCCGGATGAAGCTCTCTACGAATG
>PIXU01000004.1 GCA_003601795.1 Candidatus Methanophagales archaeon | reverse complement strand
TGACGGTCTTCTTAAACGTCTCTTCAATCAGCTCCTTGCACTCCTTTTTAAAATTGCATATCGTCCTGAAATCGGGCTTCTCATTCCCGGTGAGGTACATGTAGACAAAACTTTTAGAAAAAGTTTTATCAAAAACGCTTCGCAGCACTCTCATGAGCGAGCTTTGCTATCTTTCTCGAAGACCATACGGCATCAACGGACGCCATTATCACCAGTCTTAGCAGCATCCGGCGTGAATACGCAGGATTGCCAGGTCCAGACCTGTACTTCTGCTCCACTCCACTAACATCTATACCACTTACAATAGCTATGACCAGGTAGCAAATATGGTCTACCGGTATGAGATCACTAACAGCCGGGGGCAATAGCCATGACTGCCCCATTTTATCAGCCCTTATCGCCATTTATCACCTTCACCTCGTTATTATAACCAAAGAATGATTGTACATGTCATAATAAAAGCTTTTCGGTTTCATTTCGCTTGGAACTAAATTAGGTGTTCTTCTAAGAGGTATTTTCGTAACCTGAGAAAGCTCTGGCTATAAATGTGCATTGAATTTGAAAGAAAGCGTTTTTAGATGTGTGTACTATTGTACAATATCCGCTGATTGTTTGGTAATTATTGGACAGTCTCTTAACTTTATTAAATTTTAAATTGATGAAACGATAACGCCGGAAATCTTTTTGCTGGCTTGCTGCCCCTTAAAATAGGCAATGTATCTCGTAGCGCCTTCTCCAAGACCGAGGCTGGACAACCCGGCAAGGATGCCTGTTACGGTAAGTGCGAGTGAAAAGAGTCCGTATTCAGTTGTGGTCAGGTATCTGACGATGATTACGGTGCCGACGAAGCCTAAGAGCATGCCAATAACCGTGCCGATGAAAATTATACCGGTGCCTTTTGCTATTTTTTGGAGCGATGGGTTTACTATTTCGGACAAGGTATCACTCTTTATCTTTAGGGAAAGGATGAAAGGCAAATGGCAAAATGTTTTCGAGCGTGTCGAGATCAATTTTGGTACTTGTTTACCGCGGAGCTCGCAAAGAACACAGAGAGTCAGGAAATCATTTATCATCTCTTTTTTTTCGTCGTCTCAACGCTCTCCGTGCTCTCAGCGGTAAATAAATATTAGCCTTGATATTTCTATACACCCTTTCTCTATCTCCTCCTTGTATGTAATTTGTGATATGTAATCTGTAATATACAACTCCTTAATTTTATACCTCTACCCATCACCAGTTACTTATTACTCGTCACCCATTCCCCATTACCCATTACCCTTTTGCCTCTTGTCGTACATTTCTTAACCCCGCGATTAAGGCAGATGATAAAAAGTGATAATGTCAAACGTAAATAAATCCGCGTAAATCCGTGTTAATCCGCGTCTTAAATAGAAGGGAGTTCACCTCTTTAATAATTTTATCATATCCTCTAACCCTCTCGTATTCACCACATCCTTCGCTTCGAGCCACCCCCTTCTCGCAGTCGCCACCCCGTATTTTATCACCGCACCCATCTGCGTAGCGTCATGCGAATCAGTTGATATTGCAATCAACACACCATAATCCTTCGCCATCCTACAATGAACGTCATTCAAATCCAGCCGGTTAGGAAATGAATTGAGTTCCATAACGGTGCCCGTATCCCTCGCCACTTCCATCAACCGCTCCATATCCACCTCATACGGCTCCCTCTTGCCCAGAACACGCCCGGTAGGATGCGCAATTATGTCCACGTGCTCGTTTTCCATCGCCGTCACAATTCGTTGTGTCATCGTCGCTCGGTCTTGTGAGAATTTGCTATGAACCGCGCCTACAACCACGTCCAACCCCCTCAATATCTCATCAGGAAAGTCCATAGAAAAATCAGACTTTATATCCACCTCGGATGCAGCTAAAACCCTGAAATTAGCACCTTCCTTCTCAAACTTCTCATTCACCTTTTCTATTTCCTTTTCCCTCTTCCTTACTTCCCCTTCATTCATTCCCCCGGCGATACCAACAGCAGGCGAATGGTCTGCGACGGCAACATACTCGTAGCCCAGCGCAATAGCCGTCTCCGCCATTTCCTCTATGCGGTTCTTCCCATCGCTCCAGTTCGTATGCACGTGCAAATCGCCCTTTATATCGTTTGGTTCCACCAATTTCGGTATCTTGTTCTCCTTAGCCGCTTCTACCTCGCCGCGGTCTTCTCTCAACTCAGGCGGAATATATGCGAGACCCACGTTCTTGAACACGTCCTCCTCATTCTCCCCTCCTATTCTTTCCTCACCCCTGAAAACACCATATTCGTTTATCTTTAATCCTTTCCTCACACCCAACTCGCGTATTCGTATGTTATGATGCTTGGAACCAGTGAAATAATGAGCGGCAGCGCCAAATGAACATGCATCCACCACTCGCAAGTCCACGTCTATTCCTTTCAACACGATAGACGATTTCGTGTCCCCTTTTGCCACTATGTCCTCTATTCCGTCAAGGCGCGTGAACGCGTCCATCACTTCTTTCGGCCTCTTCGATACCACCAATATGTCTATGTCCCCTATCGTCTCACGCCACCGTCGCAAACTGCCCGCGATTGTTATCCGTTCTACCACATCCAACTTCTTCAATTCGGTCACTATTGATTCCGCACGGGGTAGTGCTTCAGAAAGCAATTTCCTGCCTTTATATCGCCTGTATTGTTCTATCCCCTTCAGTATGTTCTCCTCTACCTTGGCACCAAATCCTGGAAGCCTTTCTAACTTATGCGACTTAGCAGCTTCCTCTAACTGCTCTATGCTACTTATCCCGATTTCTTTATGCATCTTTGCTATTGTCTTCGGACCAACACGAGGGATGGCCAAGAGTTCAAGCAGACCTGCAGGCACTTCTTCCTTCAGCTCTCTATGCGCCTTGCAATCTCCTGTTTTTGCAATCTCCAGTATCTTTTTCGCGATACCTTCGCCCACGCCAGGTATTTTCTTTAATTCGCTGATTCCTCCTCGTTCTGCTATCACCTTCAAGTCCTGCGCAAGTGTTTCTATCGTCCGAGCTGCTCGCCTGTACGCCCTTATTTTGAATCGATTTTCGGCTTTCAACTCTAAAATATCTGCTATTTCGTCAAAAATCCTTGCCATGTCGAGGTTTATCATTTTGTATATAAGCTACAACTTCCCTCTATTTAAGAATTTTGAAAGTCTATCTGTGTTAATTAAGCCCTTTCAGGGCTTGCGGTGATGTGGGCAGAGTCCCCTTAGCGTTAATCTGTGTCTATAATTTATTTTTTTGATGTTTATATTAACGCCTCCACAACCTTCTCATTCTGTTCCCTTGTTCCCACCGTGACCCGAATAAAAGAATCTCCAGCACCTCTAAACGAAGAACAATCCCGTACTATTATCCCTTGCTTCATTAGCGCTGCATACACCCCCGCCGATTTTGCAGGTGCAACGTCCGCAAGCACGAAATTAGCTTCTGATGGATAAACCTTCTTAAACACATGCTGTAAGTTTTCCGTTATAAACGCTCTTTCGTGCTTTACCAGCTCTACCGTTTTACGCAGATACGCCGGGTCTCGCAGTGCAGCTATTGCCGCTTTTATAGCGATGCTGTTAACGGAGAAAGGCATTGCAACTTTTTTATATGCGCTTGCCAGCCATTCTGGTATTATTCCATACCCTACCCTCAGCCCTGCAAGACCAAACGCTTTTGAAAAGGTTCTCATTACCGCCACATTCTCGTATTTCGTTACCAGATTCACCAGCGACGAATCAGCAAATTCCGCGTACGCTTCGTCTATTACAACCATTGCCCTCGAATCCACGGATTCTATTATCTCTCGAATTTCGTCCTCTGGTGTGCAGTTTCCCGTTGGATTGTTGGGAGAAGAGATAAAAATGAGCTTTGTTTTTTCGTTACACGCGGAAATCAAGTCCTTAACGGGTATGTCAAAGTTCTCTCTACTTTTTCTCTTTACATACCTTGGCACTCCTCCCGCTATTTTTACGAGCGACTCGTAGAGGGAAAAAGTGGGTATAGGTATCAGCGCTTCATCGCCATTCGCAATAAAAATCTTGGCAAGCGTGTCCAAAACGCCATCTACCCCAGCACCTAAAACGACGTTATCTTTTTCTATGCGGGCACCGGCACCGACATATCTTGAAATCTCACCCCTGAGCTCTTCCTCATCCTTTTCCCACGGATATACGTTCAGGTTCAGCTCGCCTGCTTCTAAACGCTTAACTATTTCTCTTATTACCTCTGGACTGGGTCCTAACGGGTTTTCATTCGAGCTCAGCTTTATCGCTCCCTTTACCAATTTCCCTGGTTTGTATTCTTCTATTTCCTGTAAAGAAGCACGTACGGGCACTCGCATTTTAATCTTGGTATTTATTTGCTATTTCTATTTTCGTAAGTGTTCATAAGTTGCCTCCGCTAACAATTTTTAACTTCTTTATTCTTTTAAAATCTCTTTAAGCTGGTAATCGCTTCTAAAAGCTCTTCTTTTTCTTTCCAAGCGCCTCTTACCGTTTTGACATCCTCTACCTTTTTGATGATGACATCCCCCTCTTCATCAATATCTATCGTTATCCTCCTTCCTCTCTCCAAATGCGCCTTTTCACGAATGATCTTTGGCAATGTTATTGCTCCCTCTTTTTCTACTGCACTTGATATCGCCATACATATCACCTAAATTCATATTTATTCTTTAGTATGAAAGTACTTTTGTATTTAAGATTGAACTTCCGAATCTTTCATTTCCTTTCTTTCAACATATTTTCTGACCCATAGAAAGAGCACCTATATATACCCAGTGGTCAAGATAACCATCACTGTCTTTATTCTCTTTTATTTCCCCTTCAAAATCGTCTTTTAATATCTCTTTTACCATTACTGCTTCCTCCTCACTTGAAACCGTAAATAGCACTTTTCCCGCGTCTTTCAGTATTCTATGAACCCCTCTCAGCACTCCTTCCCACTCAAATCTGTTAAATGGCGTGAGTTTACCAATCATAAACCCAAAGACAACGTCAAATTCTTTACCAAAAAAGGCAGACAGCATGGAGCAGTCCAGTACAATGCTATGTTTGGGGTCCAACACACCTTCTTCTAACCCTTTGCAAATCTCACATTCGTTTATATCCACCGTAAAAGGGAAAATACCTGATTCGTGCAGTGCAATAGTCGCACCGCCATCACCACATCCAATTTCAAGTGTTTTCTTATCTGCTATGTCTTTTTCTAAATCGTTCTCGTGTAAAAATTCAGCTAATACGTTCTTTAATGCCTCTGTCCTTTGTCTCGGATAGAAACTCGCACCCCCCAAATCTAAATCTAAATCGCAGTTGTAAAATAGTCCGTTCACTAACCCGACGGAATAGAATTCAATCACGCCTTCACGAAATTTATCCCGTTCCACTTCTACTTCTTTTTCTCCTTCCTTAGTGCCGTTTATCCTGCTTGCAAGCGCCTCAAAATCCTCTTTGTTCCTCGTATCCGCGAAAAAATCCGTGAAGACCATCCAGAAGCCCAGGTCTTTGTCATAAATGGCAATGCCAATCAGCTCTTTTTCTTTGTTCTTGTTTCGGGTTTCTGCAAATATTCGTATTGATTCTGCCACGTCCCCTTCTTTGACCTTACCGAGATATTCGAGCGTTCTACCTATCTCCTTTTGAGCTGCATAACTCTGCTCCACCAGCATAAAATCCCCTATTCCTAATAGCTCGTTCAGTTCCATCTCAATCTTTTGTTAAAAAGAAAAAGAGTATCAAAAGAAAAAGTTCATAACTTTTCTTTGTATTGAGTTGATAAAAATTTCCTTGGGTTCCGTCTAAAAATCAAGTGATTTATCACCGCCGAGAGCGCAGAGGCCCCCCGAGTTTTAAGACTGTTTCAATCGTTGCTTATGTTTTTTGGCATCTCTGCGTTCTCCGTGTGCTCTACGGTGAAATTTAAGGATTTAGCAATCATAAATAAAAATATCCTCGATCTTCACTTCAAATAATTTCGCGAGTTTAAACGCCAGCTCTAACGAAGGGTTGTATTTTCTTTTCTCTATTGCATTTATGGTCTGCCTCGTTACCCCCACTTTCTCTGCCAAATCCTCCTGCGTTAAATCGTACATCGCGCGGAAAACTTTGAGCTTGTTCTTCATTTGAACCCTTTTCGGTTGTAATAAAAGCGATGTACATGGAATGAGAACATTCCAACACCAACAACTATCAAAAAAAAATTCTCTAAAGTTCAGACCTAATGGAAAATAGAAATCCACGTACGTTAAAGAGGCTGTCCCACAAATCAACCTCATAATTTTATTATACACAAAGGCACACGACAGTAAATCAATATTAATCGTAAGTTCGAGACACTTCATAGGTAGATAGGAATGAAACGTCAAAAAGTCACTACCCGAGATGCAAAATTAGCAATAAAACCTGCAATATTCCCTAAAGCCGCCACACTGCTACCTAATTTACCCCACATTACCTTCAGATTATGAGCCATGCATATAAGATTATGCTCTATCCGCACGTTTTCTATCCCTCTTGTCAGAAACTCCCTAAACTTCAAATTATGCTTAATGTTATACTCATACTCGCCCTTCCTGCTGAGTATCTCACCACTGGGGCATAGAAACTGGTCTGTTTCTTCGTCATAATCGAACGAATCCTTTGAGAATAGAT
>PIXU01000003.1 GCA_003601795.1 Candidatus Methanophagales archaeon | reverse complement strand
GGTTATCTTCAACCCCTTCACAAGATTGGGATAGACCCTGAGATCGTGCCTGGAATCGGTGGTTTTTGGCTTAAAATCCTTACGAACGCAAAGGAGGTTGTCTTCCCTCATAAGCCTGAGTACACGTTTATGGTTCACCGAATACCCACGATTCCGGAGTTCGGCGGTTATCCGTCTGTATCCGTATGTGGGGAACTCCACGGCGATCCTCTGTATTTCGTTTCTAACGTCCATGTCCGGTATGGCATTCACCCGCCCGGTCTTCGGCTGCCTGAGCCACTTATAGAAACCGCATCTGCTTACGCCCAATAACTGAGTTGCTTGCTGAATTGATATTCGAATCCCCGAATCAAGACTCTCCTGTACGAGCATGTACTTCATACTTGCAACTCTCCTTTTCTTTCTTCCCCTATCCGACTCTCCAATACAGCCAATGCGTTTTTTAAAAACTCATTCTCTGCATACAACCTCGCATTCTCCTTATATGTTTTACGTTTCCCCTGAAGGCGTTCTCAGGATCATCAAAATATTGTTTCCTCCACTTTACTATGAGTGAAGGGTTGATCCTGTTCTCCCGCGATACCTGTGCAAGCGGTTTCCCACTCCCGACCTCTCTAATTACACCAATTTTGAAATCCCGTGTGTATTTCCTCCTTCTTTTCATCTTACACCCCTTTTTCATTTTTCACCCCTGTTCTTCCTCTTCTATTTCCTCCTCTTCCTCTAAGAGGTGGACTTCATCCTCTTTTATACCCAACTCCTTCAATTCCTTCTCCGCATCTTCCCTTTTAACTTTTTTGTAAAAATAAAGATCGTACAGCGCTCCACTTCGTTCCCAGCCGCTTCTTTCCAGTTTTTCTGTGATCTCCGCGGCGCGATAAAGCCGATCTCTGAGCGAATCACCCAATCTTCTGAACTCTTCGGGCTCTGCTTTATCCAAATCCATCTCCCATTCCGGCTTTCCAAAGAGGTATAAACTTATTTCTGCCATAATAATATACAATACACTTTTTGTAACACATAAAATATTGGATTTCATCTGAACATAGTATCCTCTTTCTTCTTCTCTTCCTCTTTCGTAGCCTCAATACCCGCATATCTGTCAACTTCCTCTACTTGCATCCTCAACGAAGTCAGAATATGCTCTAAATAAGTCGTTGCGGCGTTTAAGTTCTCGAGCATCACATAGGTAGGTCTTTGTGTAATTCCCCTTTTCACTTCCAATTCCTCTGTCGCTTTCGCTATTCCATCAATTGTCTTTCTGAGATAATCCAGCTTCTCCTCAACTAATTCGTCCATCCACTTATTCCTCCCCCCCCTTTCCCATTTCTTATGAGTGCTTTTGACAATTAAACCGAATTCATGGGCTATTTCTATTCACGAGCTCATAAGCAACCCTTTCCGCTTTCTCCTTTATCTCCTCCTCTCCCTCTACTTTCCTATTTTCCATTAAAATCCTTCCATCACAAATTACGGTATCAACACAACTCCCATTCGCAGAATAGACGATATTCGAGATTAGATTATGGTTTGGTACAAGATTCACTTGCTTTAAGTCCAACAGCACAACATCAGCCAATTTGCCTTTCGCGATGGTGCCCGAATTCAACCTGAACATTTTTGCTGCATTACGCGTTGCAAGCGCAAAAGCTTCTTCTGCCGGCATGCTCGTCGTGTCACCAGAAAATGCCTTCTGAAACAATGACGCTATCTTCATCTCTTCAAACATATCAAGGTTGTTATTGGACGCGCAGCCGTCTGTCCCAAGTGCAATATTCGAGCTCAAGCCAGCCCACTTCAGCTCCTCGTAGGGCATCCTTCCGGATGCTAATTTCATATTCGACACGGGGGTGTGCACTATCTTCACATCCCTCTTCTTTAATATTTCTATCTCTTTTCGGCTCAGATGAACGCAGTGTGGTGCAATCGTTCTTGGACTCAAAAACCCAATACTATCGAGGAACTCCACAGGTCGCATCCCATATACTTCTACGCACTCTCTCACCTCTCTCTCTGTTTCTGATAGATGAATATGAACCAGAAGGTCGTGTTCTTCTGCAAAATCACGCACCCAGCAGAGGCTTTCCTCCGAAACTGTGTAGATTGCATGTGGCCCGAGCATAAAAATAATCCTTTCCGGCAGGTTTTTACTTTCCTCATATAGCGTTTCATTCCTTTTCATTTGTTCCTTTGCATGCCCTTCATCAAATCCATCTATAAAAACGGCGGATAACGCCGCTCTTATTCCGCTTTCGATAACCGCTCTCACACTTCCTCGCCAGTGCCAGTACATATCGTTAAAGAAAACCGTGCCAGATTTTATCATCTCCAGACACGCAAGTTTCGTTCCCCAATAAACGTCTTCCTCTGTCATCCTCTCCTCTATGGGCCATATCTTTGTCGAAAGCCATTCTTGAAGTTGCATATCATCTGCATATCCACGAAGTAAAGTCATTGCTGCATGTGTATGCGCGTTAAATAATCCAGGAATTGCTGCTTTGTCTTTTCCGTCTATCACAAATTCTGCTTCTTTATTGTTACCTGCTTCGCTAATCGCTGCTATTAAATTCCCCTCGATGTAGATATTCCTCTTCTTCCCTTCCAACAGCACGTTCTTTATCAGGATTGCCATGTTATCATATTTGTACAGTACCATTAAAAATCACAAGTTCTTTCTATCTATTTGCACAAAACCATAATCTTTTTAAGCTCGTGTGTTGGTAAAAATAACAAGGAGGAGGAAAGGTGAAAACAAAAGGTATAGTAGAGGGGTTAGTTATAGCGACTTTGTTTATGGCGATATTCATACCGGGGGGTGCAGTGGGAGCTGATGATGTGAGCATAGGTATCCTTCTGTCACCACCAGGCTTTGAAGCTGTTTTTGCTTTTGCTTGTCTATTTGCAGTTGCGTATTTAGTGCGGAGACGAAAAAGAGCGTGAATGAAGCGAAAGGGGGAAAAAGAGAAAGAGCGCGGCGAGAAGATAATAGAGGCTGCGGTATGTCCTTTCTGCGCTTGCTTATGTGATGACGTAGTTATTTCGATAAGCGTCGCGGAAAATAAAATAAAAGAAATAAGAAATGCTTGCACGTTCGGCGTGAAAAAGTTCTTATCTGCCGAGAAGACCGAGCGACGGATAAAAAAGCCACGAATAGATGGTAAAGAAACGAGTTATGAAGTGGCGATAGAAAAAGCGGTGAGTATACTGAGAGAAGCGAAGAAGCCTCTCATCTACGGGATGAGCAATATCGGATGCAACGCTCAGCGAGTGGCGTTGGAAATAGCAAAACTCAAGAAGGGCGTATGCGACATCTCAGAATCAATTTGCCATAATTTTCTATATCAGGAGTTGAGGAAAGGCGAATATCCCTTTTACTATGCTCTATTGGATGAGATACGGGATAACGCCAATGTTATTGTTTACTGGGGTTCTAACCCCATCAGGTCGCATCCAAGACACCTCTCTAAGTTCTCTATGTATCCGGTTGGAAGATATGCAATGAAAGGGGTGATGGATAGGGAACTAATCACTATTGACTTAGTTGACAGCGAGTTGAAGAAGATTTCAAGATGGTTCTTGCAGATGGACCCCGGCACAGGAGGAGATGCAAAAATAGCGGAGATTATGAAGCAACTGGTAAAGAAAGAGACGAACAAAGGCGAGCTAAGGGAACTCGTAAAGGATACGGCAGCAATAGACTTTGATACCATAGTAAAAATAACAGACAGACTGAAGAAGGCATTTTATGGCGTTATTTTTGTTGGACTTGGCATTTTTTCAAGCGAAAACGCATTGAGAAACGTCAAAGCAATTTTCGCCCTGGTTGAAGCACTTAACAAAGAAGGCGTGAAATTCGTGATGTTTCCAATGAAGGGACATTTTAATGTGATGGGCGCGGTACAGCTTTTGTTACGCGAGACCGGGTATCCATTTGGTGTGGACTTTTCTCGTAACAGAATCTTTGAGCCCGGTAAGACAACGGTTCTGGATGTGATAAAGCGAAAAGAAGTGGATGCGGCGTTAATCGTAGGTGCAGACCCTTTTTCTTCGTTTCCAAAAGATACGGTGAGGAAATTGTGCGACATACCCATAATCATAATAGACCCCTTTGAAAGCCCAACTGCGCAGTTCTCTACTGTGGTGTTTCCTGCTGCAATTGCAGGTGTCGAGGCGGAAGAGATAGCCTACCGAATGGATGGTCTTCCTTTGAAGCTTGAGAAAATTTTAAATTGCGACTATCC
>PIXU01000002.1 GCA_003601795.1 Candidatus Methanophagales archaeon | reverse complement strand
TGTCTTTCATTACTTCTTTAGGATCTTTAAGTGATTCAGGTTCAGGAATCTCTTTGCCCTCCTTTCCCACCACTGCTTCTATCGCTTTTTCATTTTCTTTGCATTCAATCCACGTTCTTGCCTAAATTCGGCGTTCAATCCATATTTTGAGAAAATCTCTTTCAAGACCTTTTCATCTGATTCCCCTTCCACTATCACCCCTACCACTTTACGGCACACCGCCTATCTCTCCCGAACACCATACCTCGCCAAGCGGTATATCCTTTATCACACGCTCTTTCATTTCTTCTGGATTCTCTATCTTCCTACAAGTCGTTTTACCCTCTTTCTTCTCAAATATAATTAAGTCCGCGGGGTCAACTAAATCTACAAAGAAAGGATTGTGTGTGGTTACTATCACTTGATTTTCCACGGATTTGAATACGTCCACTAATAACTCAAGCACTCTTGGATGTATGTAACTCTCAGGTTCCTCAAAACATACCAAAGGAGGAGATTTCGGCGACATAAACGCGTAAATGTGAGCCAACAGCCACAGCATCCCATCCGACATCTCTGAAAGGTCTATTCTTTTTTCTAAATCCCTTTCTACTATTTCTAAGTTAGCCTCACCCCTATCTGTTGGAGGCGTTTCTAAATATTTAACCTCAGGAACAGCAGCTTTTAACGTATCTTCAAACTCTGCGTATGCCTCCCTATCTTTATTTCTGAGATAATGTATGACTTGAGAAAGATTACTTCCATCTTTGTTGAGGCGTGCCTCCTCACTTATGCTTTTTCTCTCCCTCAGCTTCGAAAGTTCAAAATTGTAAACCTCTATTCCCTCCAGGAATTCTCCTAATTTTAACTGCGAAGGATGAACATGTTCTTTGTAATTACGATTTAAATAGCCTAAGTATAGGTAATTAGGCTGTGTAAATTCTTCATATTTCCCTTTTTTATGATTCCAAAATTGTCCTTTTCCTTCCTCTCCTTTTATAAGGTCTTTCTCACCCAGCGTAAGATGTTCTTCTACCGGATTTTCTTTTAATTTAAATATCCAATACGAACCGCGTATTCAATCCTTTCTCCTTTCTCTTCCTTGGTTTCTATGGATAAGCAGATGTCCCTATCTTCTTCACCATTAAAAATAACTGATTTATATCCTTCTCTTTTATTTAAAGCATATTTTATGCTCGGTCTACCAACACATTGAACTTACTAAGTTCTATCTCTGTCTTATCTCCAAAGCTCTTGTAATTCTCAACTGTCAGTTTTTCTATCATTTATTTCACTCACACATCAAAGCTTGGAATATAAAAATCTTTCTCTTCCAATCAGTAGTTCCGAAACTGTGGAGTTCCGAACACACTACACCCTTTAAACACATTGACGCGTCTATCTATAAAAGATTTTGAGGATATTCGCATTGAATTTGAAAGAGGGCAGAGCCATGAAAGTGTTGGTTCACTTCCCATACCGAAATGATATAAGAAGTATGATTTTATTCTTATTAACGCACAGAAACCGTTTAAAAGACAGATAGCTCACGCTATTAATGTCTGGAGGATATCATAGCCTTGGAGCAGGTCCGGATCATGATGAGGCTAACCGACAGCGAAGTTCCATGACCCTACGCTCATTGTACCTGCCATTTTTGCATAAAATGCCCTGATGGAAACCGTATTCACGAATTTACCATCGCACAGGTATTTCTGTATGCCCTCAGTGATGAGCGATTTCAATTCGTAAGCGGCGATAGAGAGGATGCTCTTCTGCACGTTCAGGAAATTGTGCATGATGCTCTGAACAACAAAGAAGAGAACTCTCGCAACACCCTTTTTTGAGCATGTCCTTATCTTAAATTCGTTTTTCACCCTGTATCCTGTTTCTATGTTCCATCTTCTCCTGTACTCCTCAGGAACTCGCTTACTGGTGGCGAATAGCAGGAACTCGTTCTTCTTTCTATCGCCCCTTGGGTCGTAGTCTGGGTTTGGTATCGCCACCAAATAAAACTCGGTCGGAACTCCTTTTATCCTCGAAGTGGTAATTGAAGATCACTGGTATGACGCCGTTTTTTCTCTTGTGCTCCTCTAACATCCTTTTTATCCGCTTGTTACTTCGCAGCCATAATGAAATCAGCGCCGAGGTTGAATAGCGCCAGAATCGAAACGAGGTTGAAGAACTCCCGGTCCAAAAACATCGTTCCTATTTTTATCCCCATCGCTCTCATCCGATTTACCACTCCTTCGAGGAGAATAGCGTAATCTTATTTTTGCATTTCCAAATTTCAAAATGGGACAATTAAGTTTGCTAAGAAAAGGTTTGTTCTAACAACTTCGTCACCGCATAAGCAGGGAATACCGCTGATATTTCCTTACCATAGCGAGAAGAAAGCGATAAGAACTCGATATTAAGTAAATCCGCCGCTTCTTTCACGATAAAATCTCCAATCCCTGCTGATACCACCATTTTCAACTCATATTTTTGTTTCATGCTCTTCATCGAAGCAACTAACTCCGCTACTTGTGCTTCCTTTACCTGCTCTGCAATACTAACCACGCTGTCCTCTCCTATCTCTTCAAGGTCGCAGCATACAACTCTTGCCAGCCTTCGCATCGCACTTATCCGGCTTTTTCCCTCATTTTCTCGACCTGCGAAGGCATGACTATCTGGACTCTCACAGCGGTAATCATCTTTATTTAAGTATCCGAGGACGCGGTAAGCATCGGCGGTTATCGCAAAAAGTTCTGAGGAAGTCCTGCAATTTTCTCCCTTTTCTCCTATCTCCACTTTTTTCAACAGCGTGGCAAGGTTAGTTCTTAAGACGCCGGAATAGATTAATTCGCCGAATTTTAGTCTTCCGAGGTCTGTTCTCTTCGCCTTTATTTCGCCCCTCACTATTGGAATTACATCGGTTGTGGTGCTGCCGATGTCAATAAATATTGCATCTTTGTATTGCTCAGATAAGAGCTTCGCCGAGGCAAGCCAGTTTGTAGATGCGAATGAAAGAGGGTCTTTATCTACTTCTGAACCGTCTCGGAAAGCACAATCGATGTCGAAAAATTTAACATCTTTGAATACTCTGGACAAAGTCTTTTTTATGTGTAAGACCCCCTCTCTTTTCGTCGTAAAGCAATCACACAGCTCTCCTGTCATCACCACACCTACTGCTTCTATCCCCGCCTGAGCTCCTATCTCGAACTTCCGTTTCACCTCTAATAGCACATCGTATAGAATGGCTTTATTTTTCCACAAGGGTGCATAAATTGTATCTATAAACCCATCAGTAGCTGAAGTTGCTACTTTTGTATTCGCACCCCCTACATCTATGCCTGCGAACATAAGAAAAAGTTTGCACTAAACTAAATAACTAAAACTAACTAAACTAAAAATAAAAACTAAAAGATCAGAAAGAAAGGATGTATGAGTAACGATAACAGCAATAGAATAAAAGACTTTAAGGAAGTAGTAAAGCGATTGTTAGACGAAGTCAGCGGTTGCAGCAAGGAAGTAGAGGTGGAAATAGACAAACTGAGCGGCATGAAAGGCGAATTGAGTGGAATAGTAAAGGAGCTGGAGAGAATAAAAGCGATATTAGAGGGAAAGAAGAGTCAAGAGCTAAGCGATGAAGAGCTGGATGAGATAGAAGACACTGTGGAGGTTCTAAAAGAGGAATTAGAAGCTAAGAAAAGGAAAACAGAGAAGATATTAAAAGGGAAGGGAGAAGCCGAGAAATATCTAACTGATTTAAAATATTTAAAAGCGGAGTTTGAGAACTATAAGCGCAGAACGGAAAAGGATAAACGTGAATTTGCCGATTATCTCATCGAAGGCTTTATAATGGAATTATTACCGATCAAGGATAATTTAGAAGTTGCAATAGCTCATGCAAAAGAGAATGAACACTCGGAAGGGTTGGTAAAAGGAGTGGAAATGACTTTTAAACAGTTCAAAGAGCTTTTGGAACGCAAAGGGCTCGAGGAAATAAAAGCAGAAGGAGAGCCTTTCGACCCTTTTAGACATGAGGTTGTTTCAAAGGAGGTAAATGAAAACTATCATGAGAACACGGTAATAGAGGTGATTAAGAAAGGCTATGCATTTCGTGAGAAGATTATAAGACCTGCGAGGGTGAAGATAGCGGTGAAAGAGAAATAAAAAGTATTTTTCAGAACTTTAATACCTTTTCAACACGCATCAGGGGATAATCGAGCTCCTCTTCGTATTTCACCCTTGCATGCACTTCTACTTTATTATACAAAACAACGACTTTTACGTCCAGCATTTCGCCACTTAACTCGCAATACTTGAATTTATTCTCGTGTTCGCACTTTCTCACCTTTTCTCTATCAATCTTCACTTCTACAAAGCTCACCCAGGGTTGAAGTGATACACTTCTTTCTATCGCCGTTTCCAACTTTTCCACTGTTTCTATGCTCACGGGAGTGCCTGTAAACTGATGGTATAGAGCACCTAATTTGATGCCTGCTTCGAATAATGCTTTGTCCCTATCCGATATCTCCTCTTCTTCATTTTGCATTTTTCACTTTGCAGTTTGCATTTACTTACCATGCAATAAAAATCCCCTTTTCACATATTTCGTCCATTCCAGTCCATTTAGCTCCACACCACCTTCTACGCCAAGAATCTCTGCACCATCGAACTCCTTCATACCACAGAGTAAGTGCTGCTCAGGATGTGTGCCGGGGGTGATCTCACAGCTCAGCATAATTCGTTTGCCTGCGGCTACCACTATTTTAAGGCGGGCAGATGCAGGGTGTTTTTTGGGCAGCACAATCAGCGGCGAGTTTACTTCTCTAATCATGTATAGCACACACCTTAATCCATTCACTATTCGCTCATCAGTACCAAAGCCGGAAGCTACAAGCAGCTCTTCTGGTCCCATCGCCAGTATAATCTCGGATTCAGGGGTATCAACGAAAAACTGCCTTTGCGTACCTATCTTGACCACTGCTAAGGTACCACTATTTCCAAGTACCAGCAGCATCTCGTTACTGCTCAGAGGTATCATGTTTGCCGGTTCACAATTTTACAACGTTTTCCGACTGGCACGAGGGACAGACCACTTTTTCGCCCATTGCATCAAACTTGTTTCCGCAATTATTGCACCTATACCTCTCTACTTCTATCTTTTCAATCTCCAATTCGAAATCCCCACCACCAACACTACACATAACTATCGTCTTTTTTTATATATAGCACGCGAGTATATAAATAAAGAAAGAGTTAAGCACGAAAAATAATTGAAGCGAGCTATGACATAAACGAGATGAAAGAAGAAGATTTACGAGCATTACTTTCTGAGCAGAGGTCCTTGGCGAACGAATACCATACCTCGATATGGAGGAGTTCACATTTCTTTTCCGCTTTGATTACCGCCCTTTTGGGTTTGAGTGCAGTCTTAATAGGATCAGAAGCACCAGAAATTCTCGCATTAACCTTCCCCTTCTTAGCGTTATTATTCAGCATATTCGGAATATTTGTCTTGTATAGAGGAAGTCGTTATTATCTACAAGCAACTTACGCAATTTCCGTACTTCGTAATAAACTTGATATTCAGGATTCTCTTAAAAAGGACGATTTAAAGACTTATGGAATTGACGATTTACTGTGCGATAGATTCTCTTCGGCAGAGGACTACGTGAAGAAACGAAGTATTAATTTAAAGCAATTCAGAATAAGGACTATCATTTACTGGATATATATTGTGTTAGCCATAATGAGCTTACTTTTCATGGGTTATGTATTTTGTTCTACATAAACTAATCGGTTACATATAGAATCTTCCTTATCAGTTCATCCTTTTCGGAATACACCAAATCGCTCTCTCTTCCTTCTGCATCAATAATCTTCAAACCCCCTCCCTTCTCTCTAAGTTCCCCTATCTCAATCGCTTTTACCCCTTCGCCGTTATACCTGTGTATTAATTCCGCTGTCCTCTCCTTGGGCGTCGTTACGATCAACGCACCTGAGGCAAAGATAGAATATGGACTGAGGTTGTAATCTTTACACAATCGCAATGTTTCGGGATAAACACGAATTTTATCTTTATATACCACAATCCCCCTGTCAGAGGCTTTTGCCACTTCATAAAGGCCGGTAAATAAGCCTCCCTCAGTGGGGTCGTGCATAGAAGTGGCAAAGTCACGTGCAATCAACGCCTCCTGCACCACAGAAATCCCCGGCTCGTAGATAAAATTTTTGCATCGCTCCAGAAAATCTTTACCATATCTCGCAAGCACTTCTTCCGCTTTTTCTCTCGCAATAATACTTGTGCCTTCGATGGCTATCCCTTTCACTAAAACAATAGAATCGCCAACTTTCGCACTCTTCCTGACCAGTTTCTCTTTCTCTACCTCTCCAAACATGGAACCCACCACAATAGGTCTCTCCAGATTGAAAGAAACTTCGGTATGCCCCCCGACCAAAGCAAGACCAAGCGTTTTGCAGCACGCATCCATCTGTCTGAATATCTCCCTCGCTAACCGCTCTCGTGCATCTCTCGGTAACAACACCGTCGCCATAAACCATTTTGGGATTGCACCCATAGTTGCGAGATCATTCGCATTTATAATCGGTGCGTAATAACCAATCTGTTCTTGCACGCAGACTATCGGGTCTGTCTTTGTCACCAAATATTTGTCACCGAAATCAATTACTGCCGCATCTTCTCCTATCCCGGGACCCACGACAACCCGCTCATCCTCCACACCCTTATATTCCCGCAACAGCTCCTCAAGTAATTTGTAATTCAGTTTCCCGGCATCCATCTTTCATTTCATATCATAAAAAGTTTAACAAGGTTAAGGTCATAAATAAAAATTATGGCGTTACCTTTACCTGATGTGCAAGCCAGCAGTCCGGATATAAGAATAAACCTGACGAGGGTGGGCGTAAAGAATGTGAAGAAGCTGGTAGAGGTAGCGAGAGCAGGTGGAAAAAGACCTGTAATTCTTATATCAGATTTCCATATCTTTGTTGACCTTCCAAGAGATATAAAAGGGGCAAATTTGTCACGGAATTTCGAGGCGATGTATGAAGTGCTGGAAGAGGCTATTAATACGCCGATATACGAGGTGGAGGAATTGTGCAGCGAAGTAGCAAAGAGGGTGCTCCTTCTCCACGAATACGCTTCTACCGCCGAAGTAGGAATGAAAAGCGAGTATATGCTAAAAAGAAGAACGCCCGTGATGAAGATATCCTGTCAAGAGCCTGCAACTATCTTCGCAGAGGCAAGAGCTTTTCGCTCACCTGATAATGGTGTGAGGATAAAAAAGATAATAGGAGCGGAGATTGTAGGAATGACCGCATGCCCCTGCGCACAGGAGCTAATGAGGGAAAAAGTGGGGGCGGAATTAACGAAGATGGGAATAGCCAGAAAGGATATAGATGCTTTTTTGATTGCTGTACCTATGGCAACGCACAATCAAAGAGGTAGGGGTATAATATCCATAGAAGTGGAAGATGATGTTAAAGTCCCTATAGAGAGGATAATAAGGATAATAGAGCGCTCAATGAGTGCAAAAACGTATGAAATCTTGAAGCGCCCGGATGAGACGGAGCTTGTGGAAAACGCACATAAAAAACCCATGTTTGTTGAAGATTGTGTCCGCGAGATGGCAAAACGAGTGGTAGAAACTTTTAATATGCTTCCTGACGATTCTATTATTAGCATAAAACAGATAAACGAAGAGAGTATCCACCAGCATGATGCCGTTGCGGAAAGGGTCGCATCTATCGGTGAGTTACGCATGGAGTTAAAGGAAAGCAATGAAAAAACGAATGCCGGGGTGGCCTAGTTGGTTAGGGCGCTGCACTCATAATGCAGAGGTCACGGGTCCGAACCCCGTCCCCGGCATTAAAGATTTACTTATGAATTTAAACGTGGGATTTGGATTTTGTTTATTATGCTCCTCAATTCATTCACACTGAATTGACCAGGTGCTACTTCTTCCTCACCCTCTATAAATCCATAAGTCAATGCGGACCCATACAAAGGTGCAATCACCCGTAGATGTCTTCCGACAGGACCCATTCCAACAGTCACTAACAATTTCCCTTCGCTTGATAGTTGATGGGTTAGGTTGAGCAAAAGCAAAGCATCGCTCGGCGTCTTTGGCGTCACTGCTATCTTTGCGATGCTCCCTCCTCCTTCATATATGGACGCGATGATTCTCAGTATATCTTCACGGCTTGGCATGCCTTTGAAATCATGGAAAGAGAGAATAGCAGGGATGTGAAGGCTTTTTGCCTTTTCTATTATCGCTTTTTTTAACTCTGTGGGAGAAAAGAATTCAATGTCCACAGCATCTACCTTGGCAGTTTCGAGAATGCTAATCAGCATACCAATTCTTTGGGCTTCAGAGCCCGTAAAAGAGCCACCTTCTTCTTTTTTCCTGTTCGTAACGATTACTGGCATGAAGAATAGAGATTTTTTTAGCATCGCAACGAATTCTTTCACCCTCTCTATGTCTCTTTCTTCCTCTTCTAAAAGGTCAATTCTCAATTCTATTACGTCAGCTCCACTTTCCTTCGCGCGCTTCGCCTCCTGAATGGACAACCTTTTCAGCACTCCTACTATAACGGGTGCAGGTCTTCTTTGAAATCCTAATTCCACCTCACCTATTTTTTCCACTTTTGAAAGACCTCTTCAAGTATTATTACCATGATTTTATTACATAACACTTTATTTTATAATAAAAAAATGCCGGGGTGTGGTAGCGGCATCCCTTGGGACTGTGGATCCCAAGACCTGGGTTCAAATCCCAGCCCCGGCCTTCTGGGTTGAAAATTGGAGGAACGCTTGAGAATGGCATCAAAAAAAAGGTTTTTGATAGTGATTGAAGGGTTGGACGGAGCAGGGTTATCAACACAAGCAGCGCTTTTGGCAAGGTACCTTAGAGATAAAGACGAGGAGGTCATTTTAACGAAGGAACCAACAACTTCGCCTATTGGAAATCTGATTAAAGCGGCACTTAAACATGAATGGAACCCATCTCCATTGGCATTGCAATTGCTATTTGCGGCTGATAGAGCTCATCATTTACAGAACGAGATTGAACCTGCGTTGCGGGAAAATAAAATTGTTATATCAGACCGATATATCCTGTCATCTTTAGCTTTTGGTTCGATAGATGTTGACCAGGAGTTTTTGATACAAATCAACTCGAAGTTTAGAAAGCCCGACCTTACTTTTATTATTGACACGCCATCAGAGGTTTGTTTAAAAAGAATTAATGAAAACAGGGCAACTGTCGAATTGTTTGAGGAGGAGAGGCGGTTAGAGAAAGTTAGGAAAAACTATATAGCGCTTAAAAATCACTTCAAAAATACATTCATAATAAATGGCGATAGGGAAAAGGAGGAAGTTTTTAAGGATATATGGGGTGTGTTCCACCTATTATACGTTTGAATTCGCATTTTTTATTTATCTTGATTGCATTTTACAATTTACATTACACCATATCCCTCAGCATCCTGGCAATCGTGGCATGAAAATACAAATCCTTCTTTAGTCGTTCCGTTATTCTCCTCTTCGCGTATTCGTCTTCCAAGAATCTTACTCCTCGATAGGAAACGTTTTTCAGAAGGAGCCCAAAAGCAGGTACTGGTTCAATTTGTTCCTTCACCCGTTGCTGCAATAAATCACCTATCCATCCTTTGTCTTTTATGCCGTAACCAACCGCACTCAAAGCCGAAACTATTTTCCTTACCATCTTACGCAGAAAACCGCTTGCCTCTATATCTATGATGATAAAAGAATTCTTTTTTTCCTTATTTATCTCTATCCGTTTTATCTCTCTTATTGTTGAATAACTTTCAGTCTTGCGGGCACAACCATGAAGCTGAGAAAAGTTAGAGAAATCGTGTGATCCGATAAACCATTCCGATGCCTCTCGCATACGCGTTAGAGCTGCGTCCAGGTCAGAAAATTCATCGGATAAAAATAAAAAATATCGGTATTCACGACTTATGGCATCCTTGCGTGCATTAAATCCAGAATGCGGCTTTGCGAGTGCATATATCCATATATCGTCCGGAAGCATACTGTTTATCATTCGTGGTGTCACGTTTGGGTTGGTAGTATCAAAGGAAACGACTTGAGAGAGTGCATGTACTCCCTTATCGGTTCTACCCGCAGCAGAATAATTTGCCGCTTTCCTATTTTCAATAATAGCGAGTTTCTTCAACGCCTCGAAGAGTTCGCCTTCTATGGTTGGCACCTCGTAATGGGGCTGAATCTGAAAACCGTGGTAATTAGTTCCGAGGTAGCCCATTTTAAGTGCTATTCTTTCTCTTCTTTCATTCATTCATCCTTCACTCTTCTATACCCCACCCAGACTGCACATCTTAGGCTACGCCAACCTTTCAGAAACATTTCATGTGGGTTTTACTTAAATTAAAATTAAATCAACTTTATTTACATTAAATCAGCAATAAGTAAAAACAAGCCGAAATGAAACATCAGAAAGAAGAAAGAGATAAATGGACACGTTACTCATAAGTATTGCACTTCTTGCCGTATCTTTCCTGTTACTAAATTACAGTACTGACTATTTCGTGAGAGGATTAGGCGTACTTTGTAAAAGATTTGAAATCCCGGGGTCTATTGTAGGTGCAACAGTTGCAGCGATAGGTAGTAGCGCACCCGAATTCGGGACTTCTGTTTTTTCTGTTGTAGAAGCTCACCCCACGATAGGTCTGGGGACGATTATTGGCTCGGCGATATTCAACATTACACTGCTCATTGCCATTTCGGTTTGGATTAGGGGGTGCAGTGTGAGCCGGGATGTTCTTCATCGAGATGGCTTATTTTATCTCATAGCGGTGCTCATAACCGGCATTTGCATGTGGGATAGCAAAATCTCGCGATATGAGGCAGTCTCCTGGACATGCCTTTACGCGGTCTACCTTGCATGGCTGATATGGGATGCGAAAAGGAAAAAAGAGGAGTTCCTGGGGGATATGGAGATACCCTCGAATATAAAAGGAGCGGTATACCTGATAGCAGGTCTCCTATTCATCATCTTTGCGGGTGCGCTGCTCGTGCGTTCAACGATAACGATCACAGAACTCATGGGCATACCAGAAAGTCTTTTTAGTCTGGTAATCATCGCCATAGGGACCTCCATATCAGATCTCTTCATCTCAATACATGCGGCGAGAAATGGTATGGGGAGTTTAGCAATCTCTAATGCCATAGGGAGCAACACATTCGATATTTTAGCTTGTTTGGGGATACCTTTATCTTTTCCAACAGAAACCACAGTGGTTGGAGATATTGGAATATCCATGCCCTACCTCCTCGTTTCTTTCCTCATATTTCTTCTGCTCGTTAGAATTGGATGGCACCTGAACAAAAAAGATGCTTCCATCCTATTCGCTGTATATGTGGGATATATCGCGATTATTTTACTACTCTAAAAGCCACAAGTCAGAGGCGGTCTTACTGAGATATTTTTAAAAAAATTTAATCAAAAACCCTGTACTTAGGCATGCGGGGTAATCCAATCACAACCTTCATCTTCTTCTGTCTATGTTGTAAAATCCCGTGGTTTTATACCAGTTCGAAAATAAAGGCAGCTTTTAATATCTCATCCTCTTCAAAATGCCTACCGACAAGCTGTAAACCTGTTGGCAATCCATTTGAAAACTCACAGGGAATGGAAATAGAGGGGACACCAGCCAAATTAACCGGCACTGTATTAACATCCGCAAGATACAAAGAGAGCGGATCTTTTATTCTCTCTCCGAGCTCAAAAGCGACAAAAGGCATTGTTGGCATCGCTAATATATCATACTCTTTTAACGCATTTATAAATTCATTTTTTATTAGGGTGCGTACCTTTAGCGCCTTCAAATAATATCTACCGTAATAACCAGCAGAGAGTGCGTATGTGCCAAGAATAATTCTCCTTTTCACTTCTTCGCCAAATCCCTCGCCGCGTATCCTCGAAAACGTAGCATGCCAGTCCCCCCCATCCTTGCCCGGGCGAAGACCATATCTCAACCCGTCAAACCTCGCAAGATTTGACGATGCTTCAGACATTGCAATGATGTAATAGGAAGCGAGTGCGTATTTCAGATTCAAGCCATGCATGCTTATTTCCTCGATGGTTGCACCAGAATCCTCAAATTTTTGCATCGCATTCCAAACCGACTTTTCAACTATTGGAGAAACGCCCTCGATAAACTCCTTTGGAACCCCTATCCTCATGCACTTGACCTCTTTATCTATATTGGCATCTTCATGCCTGCTTATCGAAGAAGCAAGGTAGTTCGTTGTGGCGTTATTCTTTATCTTCATCTGCGTGCAATCCCGCTGATCTTTCATAGAAATCACCTCTAAGAGCAGCGCAGTATCTGATACGTTAGACGCCATCGGTCCTATTTGTTCAAGCGAATTTGCGTATGCAATGAGCCCATATCTCGATACAAGTCCATAAGTGGGCTTCAGCCCAACCACGCCGCAGAAAGAAGCAGGACACCGGATAGAGCCCCCGGTATCAGAGCCAAGAGCAAGAACAGTTTCTCCTGCTGATATTGCCGCCGCACTACCGCCTGAAGAACCCCCCGGCACCCTGCTGAGGTCATGCGGATTTCTTGTAGGTCCGTAATAACTTGTTTCTGTGGAAGTTCCCATACAGAATTCATCCATGTTTGTTTTCCCTATAATTATCGCTCCTTCGCGCTTTAGCGCTTCTATTACCGCAGCATCGTAAGGTGGGACATAACCATTAAGAATCCTGGATGCACACGTAGTTTGAATGCCCTTTGTAGAAATGCTGTCCTTTATGGCTATGGGCACGCCAAGCAGTTTCTTCCGGCTATATTCTTCCTCATTTTTTCGTTTATCCACTTCTCTTGCTTTTTCAACTGCGTTCTCTTTGTTCAATGAGATAAAAGCATTTAATTCGCTTCTTTCTATTCTCTCATAGATTTTCGATACTAATTCCTCACATGATATGTTTCCACTCTTTATCCCTTCTACGACCTCTTTTGCGCTTAACATCTCCTTCTTCATCTTTTCTTCATAATCTCTTTAACAATTTAAAAAGAATGTCCTCAAACATTACTATCCCACCTGAGATGTCTTCATCTCGCAACTTCATAAGCGCAAGTTCAAGGAGTTCTCTCATCGTTTCGTCTTGTATTCGCATTCTCCTCCTCCGGAAATAGCGAAAATCAAGCAGTTCTTACCCTTCTTCGCTAACTTCAACTCGTTCAAATCGCTTAAACTCGGTTTCATGACCTCTCTCATTATCTCTCTGGTAGTTAAATCGTAAACATCCGAAAGGACTTTCGCTTTCATACTCTCTAATTAAAATTTATTTTTATTTTAGTTAACTTTATATATAACAATTCACCCTCCTTTAATATACCACCACGGTGGAGGGACAGCACTAATCAGAAATGAAAACGAAATCATTATGCCCGGAATGTCTCGGAGTGATAGACGCAGAAGTGTACGAAGCCGATGGCAGGATACTGATAAAGAAGAAATGTGAGCAGCATGGTGATTTCGATGACGTTTACTGGTCGGACGCCTCATTATATTACAAATTCTCAAAGTGGCGATACGATGGTAAGGCAGGAATCACGCTCACAAAAACTGATAAAGGCTGCCCTTTTGATTGTGGTCTTTGCCCAGAGCATAAAAGTTCAACCGCGCTCGCAATCATAGACCTCACGAACAGGTGCAACCAGCACTGCCCCACATGCTTTGCAAATGCTGCCGTCACAGGTTACCTCTATGAGCCAACGATGGAACAATTGAGGGAAATGATGATACTACTAAGGAGTGAGACCCCTCCTTGCCCGGCGGTGCAGTTCGCAGGTGGTGAACCAACGATAAGAGAGGGGTTTGTGGATATAGTAAAAATGGCACGAGAACTTGGATTTGCGCATATTCAAGTGGCAACGAATGGAATAGCGTTGGCAAAAAGCGAAGAGTTTTGCCATCAACTAGCTGAAGCTGGCTTACATACTGTTTATTTGCAATTTGATGGTGTGACCGAAGAGCCGTATAAGAAATTAAGAGGGATACCTGCGTTAAAAACAAAGTTAAAGGCGATAGAGAGCTGCCGAAGGGGGGGATTAAAAAGTGTGGTGCTTGTTCCTACGCTTATGCGCGGTGTGAATGATGAGCAGATGGGGGATATTGTACGTTTTGCCGCCGAGAACCTGGATATTGTGAAGGGTGTGAATGCGCAACCCATCGCTTTTGAAGGGAGAGTAGATGAATCCGAGAGAAAAAAAGGGAGAATTACCATTCCTGATTTCATAAACCTTTTGGAAGAGCAAACAGAGGGTGAAATACCGAAAGAGAGTTTTTATCCTGTGCCCTTTGTCCTCCCTGTCTCTTATTTCGTGGAAGCATGGAAGAAGGCGCCACAGTTGGAATTCACGGTGCACCCACATTGCGGCGCCGCAACGTATGTATTTGTAGAGAACGGAAGGTTTATACCGATAACAGAATTCATAGACGTTGAGGGTGTCATGGAGTTCCTGCTGGATGCTGCGGACGAGATAAATAAATCCCGGATTGGTAAAATAAGGGCAATAACAGGATTGGCATCAGCATTAAAGAGATTTATAGATAAAGACAAGGCACCAGAGGGTATTGATTCTGTGACTTCACTATCGAGTATACTGGGAATAGGGAATCGAGAAGCGCTTGCGGAGTTTCATCGTAAAGCGCTTTTTATCGGTGCGATGCACTTCCAGGATGCCTATAATTTCGATTTGGAAAGGGTTAAGAGATGCGGCATCCACTACGCCACGCCTGATCTCCGTATAATTCCCTTTTGCTCTTACAATGCTATTCACCGACCTTCAGTGGAAAAATCCTTTTCTGTGCCTCTTCATAAACCACGCCTGGAATCGGTCTGAAAAAATATATATAATAAAAACATTGGATAAAAATGCCCTTTTCGAAGAGTAGTGTAACCGCGCTAAAAAGCGAGGGGTGAATACTATCGCAAACGAAGGGCTACAAACCTCGCCGTATTGCACGGTCCCGGCGGTATGCCTTTCATGAAGATGGCAATGACCGTTTAGAGGCAACCACAATACGGTACAAAAAAACTTTCAACTTTTTTTATTTATTGGGTACAAGTTTTATCAAATTCATTATACATACACATACTAAACCTAAAAATCAACAAATACCGAGGAAGAGATATGAGAGAAGAAAGAGGGGAAAATCGTGTAAGTTATACGGATGAAGAGATGGAGATAGAGAGAATAAAGGAGCGAAAGATGCGAGAAATGGAAGCAGAGATGAAAGCAATGAAAGAAGGAGAGAAGAAGAAAGCCGAGGTAATAGATCATCCTGTGATAATAGATGATAACAGCTTTGTAGAGACGATAAGAAAATATCCTCTGGTCGTCGTGGATTGCTGGGCTCCCTGGTGTGGTCCTTGCAGAATGATTGCACCGGTAATAGAAGAATTGTCGAAGGAATACGCCGGTAAAGTTGTATTTGGAAAACTAAACGTGGACGAGAACCCACGAATAGCTACTGATTTTGCGATAATGGCTATACCCACGTTGTTCATCTTTAAAAATGGCGAGCCTGTGGATGTCATACAAGGTGCAATGCCAAAGCAATATTTAGAAGCGAAGGTAAAGGAATGGCTGTGAGAAATGGCAAAAAGAGTGGGATAGAGATAGTAAAAAGGTTTGCCGATTTGGGATTTCAACTCCAGCCAGAAGCGATTGAACTATTGAGTCAATCAGAAGTCGAAAGTCGCCTTGATGTAAGCGAAATGGTGAAAGGCATAACTGATTCGTTAGACCCCTCGATTTTTGTGATTTCCACCGGGCATATAGACGCGTATCTCAAAAATAGCCGCATCGGCTCCAAATATTCGCAAGCACCCGTACCTACTCCAGCTATAATCAAGTCGTTCACGGACAACCGAAGGGGTGTGGACCACAAAAATTTCTTACCGCATTTCCTCGATCGATATGAAAGACTAAGCAAGATAATAAAACAGAGGATGAACTGCGGGCAGATAAGGTTTATAAAAAGTGGCAGGAGAAGCGAGGAGGTATCGGTGGTGGGAATGGTCTCTTCGATAAACAAAACGGCAAGAGGGAATCTCCGCGTAGAATTGGAAGACCCTACCGGGCATCTCATGATCATCTTGCAACATCAAGAGGAGATTATACCTGATGAGATAATAGGCGTTACAGGTTCTTTATCTGACGGAGGGTTTTTGCTTGCAGATAGGGTAATCCATCCTGATGTGCCTTTCCCCTCTTCAACTTTACAATCACCATTACCGCTTTCATTCAACTCAAACCTCGATTATGATTGTAGTTCTAAGGAGAAAGAAGAAGGGGATGAGACGCAAAGACCCCTATATGCGGTGTTCATCTCAGATATGCATGTAGGAAGCAACACGTTTTTAGAAGACGCATGGGGTAGTTTCGTGCAGTGGTTGAAAGATGAAGCCCAAAATATGGGAATTGAATACCTGATTGTTGCTGGTGATATTGTGGATGGAATTGGCGTATATCCAGGTCAGGAGGAAGAGTTGTCAATTATGGATATAGAAGAGCAATATAAAACAGCGGCGAGATATTTTCACGATTTTCCTTCTCATATACACCTGGTGGTAGCACCTGGAAACCATGACGCCGTTCGGAATGCAGAGCCACAACCCCCTTTACCAGAGGACGTCAGGAAGCTCTTCCCCGATAATACGTATTTTGTGAGCAATCCCGCATACATAAAGATTGGCGGCAGGCTTGTCTTGATATATCATGGACAATCATACGATGATTTTGTTAACACCATATCGCGGCTGAATTATTCAAAACCCGAGGAAATAATGGCTGAGATGCTTAGGCGGCGGCACGTTGCACCAATATACGGAAACATTGTCTCTATTGTTCCTGACGGGAACGATTATGGAGTAATTGACCCTGTTCCCGATATACTCCACTGCGGGCATGCCCATACCGTTGGCATTTCTAAGTATCGGAATGTACTACTTATAAATTCCGGAACGTGGCAAGCACAAACACCGTATCAGAAAAAGAGAGATATAAATCCTGTTCCCGGGTGTGCAACGCTTGTAGAGCTGTCTGGGATGAAGACGAAGGTGATGGACTTCGGAAGCTGATAAAGAAGAGACATTGAAATGACGACAATGATTAAAAATAACGGAATGAGGTTCTTTGCACTGCATAAAGCAGTAGGAATACGCAGTTGGTTGAGGGATAAGGTTTATAGAGAATACGAGGAATTACTGGAGGCAGAGATATTGGAGAAGCCCCTGCCCGAGCATGTAGCAATAATCATGGACGGGAATAGAAGATATGCGGAGAAGATAGGGGTTTCAACGAAAGA
>PIXU01000001.1 GCA_003601795.1 Candidatus Methanophagales archaeon | reverse complement strand
GAGAAGAACCCTGATGCGAATGTATTCGTGCTATATCAGGACATTAAAACGTACGGAAAGTGGGAAGTGCTGTATAAAGAAGCACGTGAGAAAGGAGTGATATTCCTCAGATACGATAAGGAGAAGCCACCGAAATACGAAGGTGGGATTGTTTCGGTCTATGACGTGATATTCAATGATGAGATACAGATAAAGCCGGATTTGGTGGTGCTCAGCACACCGACAATGCCTGCGGAGGAGAACGAGAGACTGAGCAAGATGTTCATGATTCCCTTGAAAAACGGATTCTTTATGGAGGAGCAAGAGCGACCGAAGATGGTACTGACACCTGTTGACACGGTGAACGAGGGAGTGTTCATCTGTGGTTCTGCGGTTTATCCTGCACTGATAGACGAGTGCCTCGCGATGAGCAGTGCAGCGGCAGCGAGGGCATGCGTGCTGCTGGCGAAAGATTTCCTCGAAACACCTGCAGTGACTTCAGTGGTTGATGAGCTGATATGTTCAGGGTGCGGCGTGTGCGTGGATATGTGTCCGGTTGAGGCGATAGAGCTGACGGAAGAGCCGGTGCCTGTGGTTACTTTCGGTGTGGCGACGGTGATAGGCGGGACGAAGAAAGTTGCGAAGGTCGGTGATGGCTGTATAGGGTGCGGAAGCTGTGCTTCTTATTGCCCCTCGGGTGCGATGTCATTGAAGTACTTTAAGGATAGGCAGGTGTACGCTCAGTTGGATTTTGCGGTGTAGAGGTAAGGGGCATAATATCAAATCAAACTACCGAAGCAAAGCAGTTGATGGAATGTTTTGCTTCCCCTTCTATTTTTTTCTCTTTATCATTCTGAGATGGCTGAGCTTTTGGATTTAAATACCAGTAAAAAGAATCTTAAATAGAAAGAAAGAGGGAGATTAGATAAGATGGAATCAGAGCTTGTTAAGAGGGGGGAAGAAGTATATCAAAGGAAAAAAGAAGAATGGGAGCGGCTTTACCTGGAGAAGATAATAGCGATAGAAGTGGAGAAAGAAGACCTCGCTGGAGTTGGAGAGTATCCGGGAAGTAAATTCTTTTTCAGAAAGGTTGGACCATGCAGAGCCGCCGGTTATTTGTTTAGCCTAAAAGCAATTGTCGGAAGGGATATCTCGGACAATTATAAGGTCACTTTTGACGGTATCAGAGGAGAGGGTGAGGTAGTTTAGCAGCACGTGATTTCTTCCTCATTCACTGGCCTCTGGGAACTGGGAAGAGGTTTTAATCGGAGATTCTCATACGCTTGAGCGTTGGCGAAGGAGAGAGGTGGGTATAAGAGGGTGGTTGTGATACGGAGTAGTTCGTGAAGTAGAGTTGGTTTTTCAGGAGTTTGCGAATTGCCAGTTGGGAGGGAGAGTTCTGTCCCGAAGACCTCATAATGAGAATCACACATTACAGATATCCTCCTCGCCCCTGGAATCTCATTAATACCGCATCAATATCATCCCATTCTATATTCTGCTCAGGAGACTTATCTCTCGGAAATAAAGCAAAGAACTCTTTGGGCTTTATGGAATCCCTCCAGAGTATGGGAAGGCTATTATTGGGGGTACCATGCTCAAAAACTAGAAGTAGACCCATTCCTCCGTAACCAAGCCAATGTTCCCTATTCTTTACCCATTCCATCTCAGCATTTTTTAAAATTGTGCCACATATGTTTTCTAATTCCTTTTTTAATTCCTCTTTTTCATCGGAATATTTTTCTTGAACGATGCTAGATTTGAATAACCGCACATAGTGCAGCCGCCACATTTCAAAATGTGTGAGCAAGGAGTAGAAAGGCATCATAAAGTTCTTCTAATATAGCGTCTCAGCGTATGAAACTAATAGTCCTTCAAGTTTTGATAATAAATCAGCCATTTCTTTGTTTTCATGGGTATCTATGAAATATTTTTGATATTTAGAAACATTTTGAGATAATAATTTCCTTGACCATGCTAAGTTTCTCCCCTTTTCACAGAAAGGCTCACCATTCCTTAAAATTACGAGGAGTTTAACGAAATATTTTGCAAGTTCATACTTCCTTTCATAAGAGATATTCTTGATGGTTTTGATTGGCCATAAATACTGATAATTTGCCACTTTCGTGGGACTTTTTAGGATCTCAGCTATATCTGTTAATGTATAGCCTTTGCCCTCCAATATATCAAAAATTCTTAAAAGTTCATCAAAAACTATTGGTGCAACTAATGAATCTAGAAATACTGGATGAAATGGCCAGTATTCTATCGTCAATCCGATAAGTAAACGATTCCTTTTGTGCCATCAACAATTCCCTCCATATTATCTTTCAATATTTTTGTGGCTTTTCCTGTTCCAACAACACAGGGAAGCCCTAATTCTCTAGCGATAATAGCAGCATGACAAATCATCCCACCGACATCGGTAACAATTGCTTTTGCCTTTTGAATTGCAACCACATACATTGGATTTGTCATGACAGTAACTATATAAAATATCTCCGTTTTCCATTTTATGAACTTCACGTGGGCTTATTTGCCTTTGGCTATACCGGGACTTGCAGGAATTCCTTCTAAAATGATTTTTTCTTCCGGAGTTCTTTTTGTTTGAGCTACTGGTGTCGTTATCGCTCTCGATTGAAGTATCCATATTTTGTTATTAGAAATACACCATTCTATATCTTGTGGGTAATTAAAGACTTTCTCTATATCCAAACATATTTTAGCGATTTCTTCTACTTTTTCATTGAGTATAACTTGTCTTCCTGCAAGCTCTTTTTCAACCTCTATAATTTCAACCTGTCCGCCGTGACAAACGCTCATCTTATTCTTGTTTCCAATTTTCTTCTCCATGATTTCTAATGTTTCCCTATCAACTACATAGTCATCAGGTTCTACTTTGCCGCTCACGATCATATCACCTATACCGTAAGATGCCTCGATTAATAAAGCTTTCGCTTTTGCCGGGTGAACAGTGAAGGCAACACCTGAAATATCAGCAGGTATCATCTCTTGAACAACAACCGCCATACCATCCAAATGAGGTATTTTTTTTCTTATGCGATAAACTACTGCTCTATCATTAAAAAGAGAAGCCCAGCATTTCTTTACGTTTTCTAAAACCAACTCAAGCTCTGATTTTATATTCAAAAAGTATCGTGCAGCCCTGCAAAAGAAGCCTTTAAACTATCTTCGCTTACAGCAGATGACCTTATAGAAACATATTGCGCAGTTAACTTATTCAGGTGTTCTTCTATCTCTGAGGCTATATCTTCGGGCATTTTTCCGTCGAGTATTAAGCCTCTAATTTCTTTGCTCTTTTTCTCAAAGTTATTCTCATCAATCTCAGATGCTAATTTTTCTATCCTTTCTATTATGTTATTATACTTTATAAATTTGAAGAAGGCATCAGATGTAATAACAAAACCTTGAGGAACATTGAAACCATTATTGATGAGCACAGCTAATGAATACCCTTTACCGCCGACTTCGGATATTTTTGGGTCTTTTAGCTCTGTGAGTGATTTTATCACGGTCATGTTACACATCTTTTATACTGGTTGACATATTTTCTCTTCAAGCCAATCTGGCACGCTGAGTCTACCCTCTACAAACTGTTTTACCGCCTTCATATCAAGTAAGACTATTGCGTACTCATCTCGACTGGTACGGTGAAGTTCTGTGATACATTCGCGGGAGAAGCCGCCAGGAGCGACAAAGAAACCCAACCGAACTAATGGGCGATGATTTTGTATTTTTAATTCAAAGTCCCTAAGCTCTTTAGCACCGACAGCTTTTTGCCAGTTCTTACACTCAACAAAAAACATAGGTGACGAAAGACCTAGCCAAAAGGGTTTGGACAGGTTATTCTTGACGATTAGATCAATCTCTTCATCACCAGTGCTGTATCGCCTTTCGACAACATCAAGGTCAGGATGGCTCTCAAATATGATGAACGTACATCAACTCGATAGCTTCATAAAGATTCTCACGGACTTCGTCAAGCGTTTTGCCTTGTGTGTTCGCACCTGGTAATTCTTCGACATACCCGATATGCCTATCATCAACCTTATCAAAAATTGCGGTAAATATACTCTCCATTTCGTTTATCCCTCAATGATTCATTTTTGCAACAATCCATAAAAACTTTTTTTCTTCTGTATCGTTTCACCTCTTAGAAGCCTCCAATACAGTTATACCAACAAGTTCTTCTCCTTTATATCCGAGCAGGATTCCATTCTCCAGCATTTCCGAATCTGTTGCTTTTTTGCGGTCAGTGTCGCTTTAAAAACCTCATTCATTCTTTCAAGTTTATCCCAATTTGAAGCGACATTTCTGTTATCATTTCATTTAAACTTTTTATTAAAGGATGATGCTTATTTATTTTATATAGCGTGGCTCGTCCTATCTTCCTGGAAATCATAACTATTCCAAGCTCTTCTAAGTCATAAAAGTTCTTGTATAACGTTTGTTTGCTCATCCCCAGTTCCCTTGCCAGTTCTTCTTTGCTGAAATCAAAAAAGGGATTGGTTAAAAAGATATCAATTATTCTTAGCTTAGGCGAGTAACCCAGTGCTTTAATTAATAAGGATTGTCCAGTATCGCTATATCTTACTTCATTTGCCATTCTCTTCCTCCCATAGTTAAGTTATTTATTGATATACTGAGTATTTATATTTTTTGCTTCAAAGTTCTATAAATGTACGATGTATAGATATAAGAAGCTAAGCGACTTACAGCTTAAGGCTGCTATATTAGAATTTCTGCTAAAGAAGGGAAGATGGGGCGGATACTATTTCCCTCTGGATACTTTAGTTAACTGGTTCAGTAAAAAGGTAAGAAACGGTAAAAGAATTGAGGGAATCGTAAAGGATTTGGTTAATGAGCGCTATTTAACCCTTTATAAAAGAGGTGCTACGGTATCGTTGAATTCAGCAAGGAGTGAAGAGATTGTGGATTTCATAAAAAGAGTGGAAAGTGAATGAGTGCCTATGGTTATTTACAGTGGCGACGGTAGTAGCGGGACAAAGAAGGTTGCGAAGGTCGGACATGGCTGCATAGGTTGTGGAAGTTGCGCTTCTTATTGCCCCTCGGGTGCGATGTCGTTGAAGAATTTCAAGGACCGGCAGTTGTATGTTCAGTTGGATCATGCGGTGTAATCCCCTCCACTTTTTGTCCCTCCGCTTCCCGCTTCCAAATTTGAAGCGGAAATGTTAGGCACCGCATAGTCGCGTTCAAGTTTTCTTCTCATTTCCCCTTCCCAAATTTTTTCCTTGCGAGAAAAAGCCTTCCAGGTCACTTTGCCCAACCTTGTTACCCACACAAAATTTATTGAAACGAAACTTTGATCCTTCTAAGTACTCTTCAACAATACCAAAGGCTATCCAGCGGCGCTTAAGGCGCTCACAAACTTCACCCGTGACGTTAGAACCGGCGAACGGGTCAACTACAAGATCGCCTTCGTCAGTTAGCATTTTGATGAAGAATTCTGGTAGACCCGCAGGGTATCTTGCGGGATGTGGCTTTATGCCTGTTTGACGACAGAGACGCAAAAACAGACTATTACTCTCGGTGTTTGCGATTTGAAGCAAATTAGAAGGGTTGCACTTTTATGCTCTATATTAAACTTAGTAGATATCTGATGTCCACTGGGGCGAAGTTTAGCTTTGTATCCATTTTTGAATAATTGTTTCATACTCTTACTGTATGGCTGCAAGACATTCCAATTACTTGCTTTTGGATGAGGGTCTTTGGAAAGCCACCATAGCTCTTCGAGATTCCTGAACGATACCGAGCATGTCATCATCCCTAACAAATTAGCGCAGTGCTTTGTCCACCGCTTCCCTGATAATATACCCTGCTCTGTGCAATATCGTGTCGCCAAGCTCAGGGTCTTTCTCCATGCTTGCCCGCATCTTTCAAAATGCGTGGAAGGTCCAGCAGAAGGTCATTGTGTATCTCTGGTACTATCGCTATCCCCACCTCCGGGAGCTCATTCGGTAAATATTCATCTGCCACGGCTCACGCGATTGACTACTTCCCTTGTGGATGAATATCTGGTGATTATCAGGACATACTACCCTGAAAGTATGCATTTACATTTAAATAGTAAGAAGGAGAATAGGGATGATAGGGATAACCACTAAGTGTCATTTGATACTATTATAGTTAATAAGATAAACAACAATGAGCACAAAAACCTGGCTATGGTAAAAATAAAGTGATACTGGTGATATGCGATGGTCTCGGAGATCGTCCCTCGTTGCCGTTGGATGGAAAGACGCCCTTACAAGTTGCGGAAACGCCCTACTTAGATGAAATAAGCAAAGCGGGAATAAATGGGCTGATGGATGTAATATCACCTGGGATAGTGCCTGGAAGTGATACTGCACATCTTGCAATCCTTGGTTACGACCCCTACAAATATTATCCGGGTAGAGGCGTGTTTGAAGCGCTGGGTGCCCACACGACCCCGCAAACCCTGTAAGGGCTTGAAGAAAAGCTTTACCAAAGGAATCTTGTCAGGTATTCTTGATGAACCACTTTCGAATCTAACTCTGTAAAGAGTTCAGGATAGGACCATTTTGCAAGGTATCCTATGCCTATAAAGTTTCTTGTCTCCTCCTGCAACGAGCTCGTAACCACCCTTTTTCTTTTCGATTCTGCCAATCGAAATCAATTCTTCATAAATCCTAATCACCTCTTGCTATTTGGACACCACTGCACGTAGACTCGCGCTGCTTCTGTGAGTATCCATCGAAGGGCATAGGAACCAGTCCTGCATGCCCTTATATCCTTCGGCGGAACATAAGAAGTCGGCAAAAAACCGCCTCTCAGCAACTCTACCAGCGTCTTTACTTCTATCTTATGCATTCCTAACTAAAAATCGTGAAAAAATAAAGAAGCTTAAAGATACTGCTGAAAATAAAGCTCAGTGACGAATAATTCCATAAAATTCTCTTCTTCTTCAAGTTTTATATGCTCGATTCGCTTTGCAATGGCTTCTGCATCTTCGCGCTTCGTCTTTGATACCAACGCCTGCCTTGCTCCTTCTATTGCAGCATTTCCTACTTTTTTCACCCTTTCCCGCTCAACATCTGGGAGGAGTCCTATACGGATCGCATTCTCAGTGTTTGTAAAGTTTGCGAAACCACCTGCCAGAAAGATGTTATCTATCTCTTCAAGAGCGATCCCATATCTCTCCAATAGGACCTTTATGCCTACCGAAACAGCAGTTTTCGCGAGATTTAACTGGTCAATGTCCTCTTCCGAGAGACTAATTCTTTCGGCTATTCTAAATCGTTTCTCCCCGCCATAGAACTTGCCTCTACCATCAATTATTTTCTTGTCCAGAAGTTCAGCCAATGTGTCGATTATCCCAGAACCGCAAACTCCAACAGGTGCGGCATCATCAATCGTTTTATACTTAACTTCTCCATTCTCTATTCTCACCTCTTTTATCGCCCCGCTTACGCCACCTACACCGCATGTTATGCCGGCGCCTTCAAATGCGGGACCCGCTGCGCAGGATGTTGCAATCAATCTGTCTCGGTTCCCGAGCACGATTTCTGTGTTGGTCCCGATGTCTATTGCCATGGATATACTCTGGTTTTTGTACATCTCCGTTGCAAGCACGACTGCAAGCGCGTCAGCACCGACAAAACTTCCTATCAGGGGTAGACCATAAACCCGCGCATCAGGATTTACCACGAGTCCCAGTTCTTTTGCGGTTTTGGTTAGCGGCATTGTACTCAGGGGTTCGTAAGGGCTTTTGCCTAGCGACTCGACAGGGTAGCCAAAAAACAAGTCTCTCATTACCGGATTGCCCACGACCACCATCTCATAGACCTTGCCAGGGTCTGTCAAGGTTGTAATCATTTTGTTTACCGCTGTTCTGATTTCTCTTTCCAGTATGCCCTGTCCTTTTCTTGCAAATTCTATCCTTGAAATTACATTGTTTCCGTATTTTGTCTGCGGATTCTCTCTTGATATAACAGAAGACACTTCTCCGCTCTCAAGGTCAATTAAATACGTGGCAAGCGTTGTTGTCCCTATATCAAGAGCGATGCCATATATTTCTCCTGTATATTTGCCTATATCTTCTGACTCGCAAAAAACCCTTTCTCCCTCCACATGCACGAAAGGCTCAAGAGCGATTTCTTTATAATCCCCAGATTCTAAAACGTAGTAGGTTCTTCTTCGGAGTCTGATGTAAATATGGCTGTCGGTTCTTAATATTCTTGCCTGGCAGGCAAGGCGGCGGTGCGTATCGTCATGTACAAATTTGTTCTCTGCTTCGGTCCTCTCCGAGAGAGCTCCAGGGGCACACTTAACTTCGACCTGGCACTGCCCACACTTTCCCTCACCGCCGCATGATGCATTTATGTCTATCCCCAACTCCTGCAAATAAGACAGTATGGTCCTCCCCTCAACAAGTTCGGCTTTTTTTCCGTACTCAGTGAAAATGATGTTCATGACATAGATTAGTAGGTAGTAAGATAATAAAATCAAAATCAATCATCAAATCAGGGCAAAAGGTTGACCAAATAAAATTGCTGGCTCTCTTCACATCACCTTCTCCAGACTCATATCAAACATCTTCTTCATCTCCCGCGCAAGCGCATCCGGAAGACCTGTGATGTCCACATTCAAAAATCCTCGTATAATCACCGAAGTAGCTTCCTCCTTGCTCAAACCTCTTGCCATCAGGTATTGAATCCCCTCCTCTGCTATCTTACCCACCGCAGCTTCATGCGAAAGGTCGAGGTCTTTTCGTGTTGCTTTGAGCTCAGGAATCGAATCTATTTCTGCGGTATCAGAAAGCATCAATCCCCGGCATTCGATATGCCCTTTTGCATTCGCACCTTCACCGATGACATCACTGCGTGCAATGACCTCCGCATTGTCGGTAGCAATTGCCCTCGATATAATCTCAGCCTTGCTGCCTTCCCCTTGAAGCACAGCCCTTGACCCCAAATCTACTTTTGTATCTCCTGGAGCATAGACAATAGTCTGAAATGTTGCCCTTGCGTTTCTACCCCTGCAATACGCGGTTGGATACATTTGGAGCGATTTCACAGGTGTCATTAAGATGTAGTTGCTGATGAAGGTGCCATCATCCTCTATTACTACTGCGCTTCTTGGTCTGACTTCCATACCACGACTCCAGTTGTGTATCATGGTAAAAGTAATCTTCGCACCGCGCTTAACGTAAAACTCAGAAACGCCGAGATGAAGTGCAGAATTGACTGCGTGTGACACAGAACAGCCGGTAATGATATGCAGTTCCGAGTTCTCCTCGGCAATTATGATGTTATGCACCTTCTGCCCGATTTTATTGGTGGTAATGAACAGACAGGACTGCACCGGCATCGTTACCTTTTTGCCCGCTTCTGATCTTATAAAATAGCCATGTGTCTGCTCTAATTCGACTTCTGCAGTGTATTTATCCATATCCACGGGAACTGCCTTCCATAGATAATCTTTTAGCCAATTGTGTTCCTTTAATGCATCCGTCGTACTCATGAGCTCCAGACCTGGATATTTCACCGTTGAAAACACCACAGAACAGTCTCGCTGTAAAAAAGAACCTGCCCTGTCTTTTTCTGTAG
Organism: Candidatus Methanophagales archaeon; assembly: GCA_003601795.1. Classification (GTDB taxonomy): domain Archaea; phylum Halobacteriota; class Syntropharchaeia; order Alkanophagales; family Methanospirareceae; genus QEXZ01. Next base: position 19,869 of record PIXU01000001.1, on the reverse strand, counting down.
GTTCAATACCTGCGTCGAGCAGGTCTTGCAGGTATTCTGCCGGAAATTCGTCTAGTGAGTGGAGTGTATCGTGCTCCTTCCCAGTAACATAGTTATCAATTACTATGTCTTTGCCTAAAGCTGCTTTTTTCGCCTTTGCACGTTCCGCACGTTCAATTATATCTTTTTTGGTCATACAGTACCTACATTACTACATATCTCTACACATTTTTCAAAACCATTCTCCATAACGTTCCTTGTTATCTCGTCGGGCATCCCAGAGCATGCTATCCGTCCTCCAAGCATCACATGTGCACGGTCTACCTTTATGTACCTCATTATAAACCCGCTATGAGTAATTATAAGCCCTGCTTTCTTTCTTTTACTCGGCATCTTATTTCTATCCAGAAGCTCACTTATTATCCCGCCTATGAGCTCTATGTTCTCAATGTCCACGCCAGAGTCTGGTTCATCGAACATAATGAAGTCCGGAGATTGTGCGAGCAGTTGTAGTATCTCCGACCTTTTGACTTCCCCGCCGGAAAAGCCACGGTTCACATCCCGGTTCAAGAACTCAACCGATATATTAAGCCTTTTCGCTAGTTCGATCACGTCCCCATCTATTTTCCCTTCTTTTCTTCCCTGTGCAATATTCACCATATCGCCGAGCTTTACACCTCTTATCTCAGGTGGATGCTGAAAGGATATGCCCATTCCTAATTTCACGCGTTCGTTTGTCGGCAAATCAGTTATATCAACACCTTTAAACGTTATACTCCCTTTTCTGACTTTATAATTAGGAAGCCCTAATATCGTCATCAGAAGCGTCGTTTTTCCACAGCCATTAGGTCCAAATAAAACATGCACCTCTCCTCGTTCGATATTGAGGGTTAAATCATTTATAATTTCCTTCCCTTCCACTTCCACAGTCAAATCTTTTATTTCCAGCATTTTATTACCACAAGAAATAATAAAAAAATAAAAGAAGTTAAAGTTTCTTTTTGTATTCTGTTCATGATGGCGTTCCACCTTCAAAGGACGTGCCCTCTAAGGATCCATATCCCGGGAAAGAGGTTACGTGAACTTCGTGAACCTAGTGTAACGAGGGAAAGAATACCGAAAGATTTATATATCCATTTGTATGAATAAAAATCTGATAAAAAATGGGGACAAAAGTAAACTTGATAAGTGGGAGAACAATCGTGCAGGGTCAAAATTTAGACAACAAGCTTTCGGAGGAATACTTCAGTGAAGTGGCAACCTGCGAGATGAACAAAGCAGATATGGAGAAACTGGGTGTGACTGGAGGTGACTCGGTGAAGGTTAAAACGAGTTATGGAGAGGTGGTGGTGCGAGCAAAGGGAAAAGAGGGGACTCCAGAAGGGGTTATTTTTATTCCTATGGGTCCCTGGGCAAATGCTGTTGTGAGCGGAGATACACACGGCGCCGGTATGCCCCAGTATAAAGGTATAGATGCGGAGATAGAGCCCACAGAGGAGGAAGTGTTACACGTAAAAGATTTGATGAAGAGGTATATGGAATAGGGGGTAAAAAAAGAAATGGTAGAAATTACGGATGTTGTATGCTCTTTATGTGGGTGCGTATGCGACGATATAGTGGTAGAAGTCGAGGATAACAATGTGACGAAGGTGAAAAAGGGAGCATGTTCGGTGGGAAAGAGCAAGTTAATGGGGCATGGAAGGATAGAAAGCCCAGCGATAAGAGAAAACGGCAGTTTGAAGGACTGTTCTTACGATGATGCGATAAAGAAGGCTGCGGAGATACTGGCGGCTGCGAGAAGACCGCTTTTGTATGGATGGAGTTCTACGGTTTGTGAAGCGGATAAAGTGGGAGTAGAGCTTGCAGAGGAGATAGGCGCGGTTATAGATAATACTGCTTCAGTGTGTCACGGTCCTTCAGTGCTGGCGATTCAGGATGTTGGTCTGCCAAGTTGCACGCTTGGAGAGGTAAAAAACCGTGCAGACCTCGTGATATACTGGGGTGCGAATCCTGCTGCTGCGCATGCAAACCACATGAAGCGCTACTCTTATATCTCAAAGGGGTATTGGACAGCGGAAGGCAAAAAGAACAAGAAACTTATTGTAGTGGATGTGAGAAGGACAGCGACGGCAAAGATGGCAGACGTGTTCTTACAAATAGAGCAAGGGAAAGATTATCTGGTGTTCTCTGCGTTACGAGCTATGCTGTATGGCTATGAAGATGTGGTGCCAGAAGTAGTGGGTGGTGTGTCAAAGAAAGACCTGTTAGAGACCGTGAGGATGATGAAAGAAGCAAAATTCGGGATAATTTTCTTTGGCATGGGTGTGACGCACACCGGAGCAAGGCACAACAATATCGTAAATGCAATACAAACGACAAGAGCAGCACATACGCACACCAAGTTTAATATAATGCCGATGCGCGGGCATTACAACGTAGCGGGAATCAATCAGGTATGCACGTGGGAAACCGGTTATCCATTTGCCGTTGATTTATCCCGAGGTTATGCGTGGTATAATCCGGGGGAACATTCGGCTACTGACCTTTTAATTAGACGCGAGTGTGATGTAGCGTTATTTATTGCTTCTGATCCAGGTGCGCACTTCCCGGGTGAGTCAATAAGACATCTCGCTAAGATTCCGGTTATTCAGATAGACCCATTTCCTAATCCGACGACCGAATTTGCAGATGTTGTCATTCCGGCTGCGATAAGCGGAATAGAAGCGGAAGGGAACGTTTATCGGATGGACAATATTCCTATACGACTGCGTAAGTTGGTAGATACGGAATACATGGCGGATGAAGAGATACTGGAGAGGATACTGGGAGAAGTGAGGGCGATAAAGGAAAAGGAGGGCGAGTAAAATGGTTGAAGAATTATTGATACGGAATGGAGTGGTTTACGACCCCATAAATGGCGTGAACGGAGAGAAGAAGGATATTTGCATTCGTGATGGTAAGGTAGTGGAAGAGGTAAGAAATCCGAAGGTGATAGATGCAGAAGGGAGAGTGGTGATGCCTGGTGGTGTAGACATACATGCACACATTGCCGGTGGTAAAGTAAATGCAGGAAGGCTTTTCAGACCTGAGGATGGAAGGAAAGGAAGAGAGGCGAAGACGAAAGTTTGCAGAGCGCAGTCAGGCTATTCAGTACCTAATACTTTCGCTACGGGCTACCGGTATGCGAAGATGGGGTATACATTTGTGATGGAAGCGGCAATGCCACCTCTTGCGGCAAGGCACACGCATGAGGAGATAGTTGATATCCCGATATTGGACAATGCAGCACTGCCTCTTATTGACAACAACTGGATGACAATGGAGTATGTGAAGAGCGGCGATACAGACCTGCTTGCGGCTTATATTGCGTGGATGGTGAAAGCAACAAAGGGATACGGCGTGAAAGTAGTGAATCCCGGCGGAACAGAGGCGTGGGCATGGGCAAAGAACTGCGATTTAAATGATGCCGTGCCTTATTTCGATGTTACGCCGGCGGAGATAGTAAAGGGATTAGCAGAGGCTACCGAGAAGTTCGAAATGCCTCATTCCATTCATGTGCATGGGAATATGCTCGGTCATCCGGGAAACTATGAAGTAACGACGTCAACTTATGACCTCGTAAAAGGAATAAAACCATATAGGGACCGCCCGACTATGCATGCGACACACACGCAGTTTCATTCTTACGGCGGAACGACGTGGGCTGATTTCGAGTCGAAGGCAGGTGCGATTGCAGATTATGTAAACAAAAACGAGCACGTTAGCATTGACCTCGGTTCAGTGATATTAGGGGATACGACGACAATGACCGCTGACGGACCGATGGAATACAGTCTGTATCAGATAACGGGTCGCAAATGGACGAATCACGATGTCGAACTTGAAACAGGCTCAGGAATAACTCCTTTCTTGTATTCTGGGAAAGTGAGTGTGCATACTATTCAATGGGCAATAGGTCAGGAATTGGCATTGCTGATTAAAGACCCGTGGAAGCTCGCACTCACAACTGACCATCCAAATGCCGGTCCGTTCATCGGGTATCCGATTATTATTTCCATGCTGATGAGCAAGCGCAGGCGGGATGAGTCCGCAGAGGATATGCATTCTGCAATATACAAAAGAGCAGAACTGCCTTCAATAGACCGCGAATACGATTTAAATGAGATAGCGATAATAACAAGAGGAATGGCTGCGAAGACTTTGGGGTTGCACGAGCATGGAAAGGGGCATCTTGGTGTAGGTGCGGACGGTGACGTTGCAATTTACGATCTCTCACCAGAGGAACGCGAAGCGGGGAAAATACAGAAGGCTTTCTTGAATACAAAATATACAATAAAAGGTGGTGAAGTGGTGGTAAAGGATGGAGAAGTAGTAGCGGCACCAGCGGGAAAGACGTATTTCGTAACGCCGGAATGCGACGAAAAGCTTACGGAAGAGATGATGACCCACCTGAAGGACAAATTCGAGCATTACTACTCAGTGACTTTCAATAATTATCCGGTTCAGGACGCTTATGTGCCGAATCCGTACGAGATAAAAGCGCCATGGAGGAGCTAATAGAAGAGGAGAGAAAAAAAATGCAGACGATAAGATTGAAGTTAAAAGAAGAAATTACGAGTGGAATTGCGAAAATACCTGTTGAGGTGGATTCTTTGACTCCTGATAAACTGTTTGGTAAGAACGAAGCGGAAATAAAAGCTGTGAAGGTCTGGTGGGGAAACAAGGAAGAGAATACGGGTGACCTGTTTGATGTGAGCGTGGAGGGAGAAGCTGCGAGTGCGGATGAAGTGAAGATAGTGATGGAAGGCGATTTGTCAAGGGTGAAACATATAGGCGACGGTATGAAAGCCGGCGAGATAGAGGCATTGGGTGACGTGGACATGCACTGTGGTGCGATGATGCAAGGAGGTCGAGTAACAGTTAAAGGAAATGCTGATTGCTGGGCGGGTCGTGAAATGCGAGGTGGAGAACTGATTATAGAAGGCGATGCCGGGGATAACCTGTGTGCAATGTACAGAGGCGAGATGACCGGTATGACAGGCGGTAAAGTGACAGTAGGCGGAGATGCGGGTGAGTGTGTCGGGCAGTACATGGCTGGAGGCGAGATATTGATAAAAGGGAATGCGGGTATTCTCACGGGACTGAACATGAAAGGCGGGAAGATAACGATAGAAGGCGATGCAATAATGCCCGGTGCTGATATGACAGGCGGAGAAATAACAGTGAAAGGTAAGGTGCGGGATATGATGCCCTCATTTAAGTTCGTGGAAACTGCAACAATAGAAGGTGAGGAGTATAAGAAATATCTAGGCGACCTTGCAATGATGGAGAAGCGTGCAAAAGGTGTGCTTTACGTAAAGTGAGGTAACTACGTTTAGATATTTTTATCTTATTTTTTATTTTTTTATTTTTTGGAAAAACTCGAAGGCTGTCCCGCAATTGCTTTTGATGCCAAAGATTTTGCTTCTTTTTGGATTTAAAGTACTATTTGCCTTTCTTTTTCTTCCGATTTTGAATTGTTGGACAGCCTTTCGATAAATTAAGTCCATGAAATATTAGCAAATACACCGGAGATAAGATAGCTTTCTTTCTTTCCACCCCCATTTGATTTCCTATGGGCATAAGGTTAGAAAGGGATGAGTGCATAGTTATTTTCGATAAGGTGATCAAAATGCCCAACGAAAGGGAAAATTATGCAGGTATAATGAAGAGAGGACTAAAAGAGGGATGGAGCGGACATCTGAGAGCTGAATATGAGTTCTCAATGACGGTTTGCCGCTCCTTAGCAAGTGACATCAAAGTGTTTGTGAACCATTTTCTCGCAGGATGACGTGGAAGATGCAAAGAAATCACAGCAGGAACTACTGCCATCTGGCAATATTCAGGTAAGAGACAGTTCTTCTTCGCCTCTCTCCTCTCTGTATTTAGATTTAAATATCGCCTGATAAACTACATCCATACTACCTCATTTCCTTATTTCTGTTTATTCTATTTACATTGTAGTTGATTATCTTATCATATAGTATAATGTACAATTACAAATAGGGTGTCTTAAAAGAACATGAGCGAAGAGTACAAAGTAAAATGTATAAGATGCGGCGCATGCTTCTCTAAGGAAGACATATTATATACATGCAGTAAATGCGGCGGTTTGCTGGATATAAATTACGATTATTCCGGGATAGATGTAGAGCGAGTGGTCGAACCCAAAGGGGAAGGCGTGTGGAAATACCGTGTTTTACTGCCTTTCGCAGAAGATACAAAACCCATAACAATAAAGGAAGGCAACACGCCTTTGTACAGGTGTGACAGACTTGCGAAATCTATCGGCGTGGATGAGCTATGGGTAAAACACGAGGGTATGAACCCTTCCGGGTCGTTTAAAGACCGCGGGATGACAGTTGGTGTAACGAAAGCGATAGAATTAGGTGTGAAAGGCGTGGCATGTGCATCCACGGGTAATACTTCCGCATCACTTGCTATTTTTGCTGCGAAAGCCGGTATCCCCAGCTACGTTCTGCTGCCAAAAGGTAAAGTAGCATTAGGGAAAGTAGCACAAGCGATGATGCACGGTGCAAAAGTAATCTCGCTTCGAGGGAATTTTGATGATGCCTTGAAGATAGTGCGAGTGCTGTGCGAGGAAGAGAAACTTTATCTATTGAATTCTGTGAATCCATATCGGTTGGAAGGTCAGAAGACAATAGCGTTTGAAATTGCGGAAAAACTTAAGTGGGAGGTTCCTGATAGGGTGATTCTGCCGGTTGGGAATGCAGGTAACATAAGTGCGATTTTTAAAGGTTTTTTGGAGTTGAAGACTGTCGGCATTACAGGTTCTATTCCAAAGATGACAGGTATTCAAGCAGAGGGTGCGAAACCAGTAGTGAATGCATTTAAGGAAGGGAGAGGGGAGATTATACCGGAAGATAAACCAGAAACTATTGCATCTGCGATAAGAATAGGGAATCCGGTGAATGCCGCGAAGGCATTGCACGCCATTAGAGACTCAGGTGGTGTTGCAGAATCTGTGACAGATGATGAGATAACGGAGGCACAGCTCGAATTGGCAAGGCAGGAGGGCATAGGTGTAGAGCCTGCAAGTGCGGCGTCTATTGCAGGGCTGAAGAAATTAGTCAAGATGGGCGAAATAGAAAGGGAGGAGAAGATTGTATGCATCACTACCGGGCATTTATTGAAAGACCCGGAACGTGTGATAGAAATATGCGAGTCACCGAAAGAGGTGGATGCAGACGTTGATCTTATAAGGAAGATGGTCAAGTGATTTGTCAGACTGGCTAACCTCCTGAACTCCGTGAATCCCAGAGGGCATAATTGCAGTCTGGGTGTAGGGCGGATAACTACGAACACCTGAAATATTCCAGGATTGCCTGTGCTAACTGCTCAAATCTGTCCCTGTTTTTCTCCAACGTCTTAACCAGAAAAGCTCATCGCCAACTAAGTCCCTGAACAGCAAGGTCTGCTTTTTCAAATCCCCTTTCTCTTCCTTCATCTCTCATTCGCTGAGCAAGAGCAAAAGTTCTCTCGCCTTTTCTATCTCTTCAATTATGCCTGCCTTCACTTGAGAATCCGGTTCTTCAAATAGTTTCCTTTCCAAGCTACTTAAATCGCTCTCGAGCGTTGTCAATCCACTCTGTGCCATGTGCGCATAAGATATCTTAAAAACCTGAGCCAATAGCATTTCTACACGAGCTTTTATCCATTTTGTAGATGCAGGCACAGGTACTTCTTCTTGTGATTCGCCGGACACATGGGCATAGGCAGGGGGATATGTCCTTATTTCTCTTACTTCTTCCTCGACCTCTGTCTCGCATTTTTTCACCTCAACCGATGAAAATCCAAACAGAGCGACATAATTCAAATAAAGTTCGTCCAGACTGCCGTATAATTTTTCTTTCTCTTCTGCATCTCCAACCCGTTCTATGCTTTTACCAATCCTGATTTTATGCCTGTACATCGCACGGATTTTTTCTTTTTCCGTTCGCCAGGTGGAGTAAAAAATAGAGGGATAAATTAGTTCCTCCAATACGTTTATCCTTATTCTAGGGTCGAAAATCGCTATTCTATCTTCGTGCATATATATATTAAGGAACTCAGCCTTTTTAAAGTTTTTGTTTTTTTTGTTTTTATAAGCCTCGCAACAAATCATATTCCTATAAATAGGTGCATGTATTACTAATAGCAATGGTGAGAAAAAAAGATGATAAGCGTGAATGAGTATGGATTGGACGTATTCGAGGAAATGATGGACAACTCAGAGGAATTGCAAGTGGGTATAGAGGAGCTGGATAATGGAACGACGATAATAGATGTAGGGGTAGAAGAAGAAGGAGGATTTGAAGCGGGCTTGTACGTAGCGAGGATATGCATGGCGGACCTTGCGGACATCAAATTCAGCAGCTTTGACCTCGGCAAATTGGTGGCGCCAGCCGTAGAGCTTACCACTGACCATCCCGTAGTCGCCTGCATGGCATCGCAATACGCCGGCTGGCGGATAAAAGTGAAGGATTACTTCGGCATGGGATCGGGACCGGCGAGGGCGCTTTCGTGTAAGCCACGAGAGCTGTATGATAAGATATTATATGCAGACGATGCAGATGAAGCGGTGTTAATACTGGAAAGCAGCAAGATACCTGATGAGGAAGTGACAACGAAAATAGCGGAAGAGTGCAGCGTGGAACCCGAAGACCTTTATATCGTGGTGGTACCAACTGCCTCTATTGCCGGGTCCGTGCAAATATCAGCAAGAGGTATTGAGACTGGCATTCACAAGTTAGATTCTTTAGGATTCGACATAAACAGCATAAAACATGCGCATGGCATTATACCGCTCTCGCCTGTGGTTGGTGACGATGTGAAATGCATGGGCTCTACTAACGATTGCATCATCTACTGTGGTCGCGTGTATTACGCGGTGGATTACGATGACGTGAAGGGATTGAAAGGATACGTGAAGAAAGTGCCTTCGTTGAACTCACGGGATTATGGAAAACCGTTCTACGTCACATTTAAGGAAGCAGGTTTCGACTTCTTTAAAGTAGATGCCGGTATGTTCGCACCTGCGGAAATCACGGTGAACGAACTGAACAGCGGAAAAACGTTTACCAGTGGGAAGATAAATACAGAGGTGCTGCTGGAGTCCTTTGGGTTAGAGACATTATGAATGCCCGTGATTAAAGGCTGCGGGTGATTTGTATGTGAGAGTGTATTGAGAAGAGGGAAAGGTAGAAAATAAGGACAATTTTGGAAAAAATGTGGATGACAGCGAAGAAAGGAAAGTCATAAGTAAGTAAAAGTTATCCTTCTGATCCATTGAAGAGATGCTGGTTGAAAAGAAATGGTTAAGCTTTTTGGTATCTCTGGGAGTCCAAGAATAGCTGCTACCGATTGGATAATTCAAGAAGCGTTGCGGTATATAGAAGAGAAATGGAATGCTGAGACACGATATTTCTCGGTTCGTGGTAAGAAGCTTAAGGTTTTGAGTCGAGTGGAGGAGATAGAAAATGTGGTAAAGAGTCGCTGGATTAAACCGAAATACACGCCTTTGAACGTTCTAAGCGGAGCAACATGAGCAACTGCTCTCTGAACGCATTCGCTTCTACACTCGTTCGCTTCCTCGGTCGCGGTATATCTATATCAAGGCACTTAATAAGGCAACCCGGTCTCGCAGACATCACTGCAACTCTATCAGCGAGATATACCGCTTCGTCAACACTGTGCGTTACGAACAGAACAGTTTTCTTTGTCCTTTTCCAAATCTCCAGCAGCTCTTCCTGAAGTATGTTTCTCGTTTGTGCATCCACCGATCCAAAAGGCTCATCCATCAATAAAATCGCAGGGTCAGTCGCAAGCGCGCGAGCAATCGCTACCCGTTGCTTCATACCTCCAGAAAGTTCGTATGGATAACAATTTTCAAAGCCTCTTAGCCCTACAAGCTCTATATATCTCTCTGCAATCTCTCTCCGCGCTTTTTCTTTCATTCCTTTTATTTCCAATCCGAATTCTACGTTCTTCAAAACCGTTCTCCATGGGAATAACGAAAATTCCTGGAATACCATCCCCCTATCCGGAGAAGGTCCTTTCACCTCTTTCCCATCTAAAATAATCCCTCCACTGCTCGGGTGGTCTAAACCCGCTATCATTCTCAGCAGCGTTGTTTTCCCACATCCCGAAGGCCCTATAATACACAAAAATTCAGCTGGCTTGACTACTATACTAATGTCTTCCAATGCCATCATTTCACCGTCTTCTGTGTTAAACGTCTTCGTTAGATTCCGAATTTCAAGTTTGTGGTTCATTTTAATCTTTTTTACTTCTTATTTCATCGTAGAAGCTGGTATCAAAAATATCCTTTTCTTCGAGTACTTCAATTCCCTTTTCTTCATATCTCTCCCTATTCAACTCGTAAATGACCCTCGCATATTCGAGCCCGTCCTCTATCTCTGCATGCGGGTTGTGAATCCAGCGCATACCAGTTGCGTTTAGTGAGTGCATTATCGTTTTTACATTTATATTGTACCGCTTCCCAAAAATTTCTGCTGCGTCGTCAGGATACATATTTATGTACTCAGTGGCGCGAATATGCGTTTTGATTATTTGCTTAACCACCTCAGGATGTTTCCTAATTGTTTCGCCACTTGCAACTAAACAGCAGCACGCATGATGCTGCCACATCTCGCCTCCCACCGTCACAATTATCCCATATCCTGCCTCTTCGATCATTGAAGGATACGGAGTGCAGATAAAAGCAGCATCTACTGCTTTACTTCCCATAGCTGTAACAGCATCGCTCGGTCCCATTGCTTTTATATCTACATCCTTTTCCGGATCTATCCCATTATCCAAAAGCCACTTTGAGAGGATTGTATGCGGAATCGAACCAGGTGGGTAGGTTGCTATTGTCATACCTTTTAAAGAATGGGGTCCTTCATATTTATCAGCAAGATCCGAACGAACAACTAATGCGTCTCCCTGGGTCTCCACACCTGCAATTAACTTTGCATCTAAACCCTCATACATAGCTGAAATTGGTGGTGCCATACCTACATAAGCCACCTCAATATCCCCAGCAAGCATTGCGTGCATCTCTGAAGGTCCGGTAGGGAACTCTTTCATTTCGACTTTTTCTATGCCAAATTTCGCAAGGTCCTGCTCCCACCATCCTTTTTCGGATGCCAGTATCGCTGCTGTGTGGTGGTTGATTGGCTGATATCCTATGGTAAGCGTTGTAGGCGCAGCCAGAAGATAAAAATGAGTTCCAATAGTAATTACTATTGCTGCAATTATTATCTCAACTGCTATAACTGCTATCTTTTTCATGTTACCTCTTTCCAATCACTTTTCTAAATGCCATATTTCAACAACTCATGTAATGGGAAACAACCGTTACACCTGCCACAACCTGCTTTCGTTTTTAATGGGTTCAATCCATAATCTCTAATCATATCCAGCCATGCTTCATAGACTACAATAGCGTCTTCCAAAGTAGGAGGTCTCTTTCGTTCATAATCTGCCCCATACAAAGGTCTGAAAGGTTTTGGCAATGGTATTGCACCAGCTTCTGCTATCGCTTTGATTCCTTCAATGGTCTTCTCCTTTGGTTCAAGTCCTATCAATATCCACGATTCCACTTGATTATCTCCAAATATCCCTACCGCTTCGCTCATAGCCTTTAAATAATCCGCTGCCGAATTATCCCTATTTTTCCCCGGAATTACTTCTTTTCTTGCACGCTCATCATAAACCTCTAAATTAAAGCTGATTTCCGTAGTACCCGCAGAATAAAGAGTTTCCATTTCATCGGGTTCGACTGGACAAATTTGTATACCAATCGGGAGTTCACTAACTGCTTTTATAGCAGAAATTGTCTTTTTATAATCTCTTACTGCGTCTTTCAGCGTCCCCGAATTTATGTTTACATCCTTCGGTTCCACATATTTTTTCCTCTTTTCGAGCTCTTGCTCTGTGAGGTTTGGATTGTATTTATCTTCAATATTATAGCATGCCCTGAGTTCTGAAGTCTTTTCTATTTCCTGTATTGCTCTTGCAATATCTTCCGGTTCATGAATCACTATCTCTCCACCAACGTCAATTATGCAAAACTTGCAGTCTTCTCCTTGTTGCTTATAAATACAGAAATTCGATAACGCAGTTGCAAGAGAATCTTTTCCATGCAATTGTATCTCGTTGAATAAGTGGGTAGAATGCCATTTCGGCTCCCTTAGCGTAGCTCTAATAGCTTTTTTACCCTCTTTTAGTATCCACCCCTCGCTATCTATTATCTTGAATTCAAAAGGTGATTCTTCCAGGAATGGTTGTAAAACGCCTATATTACAGGATTCTCCAGAATCTAAAATGAAATCTTTACCACTTCCCGCAACCCCCGCTCTTGATTTCCCGCCTCCAGCATATCCATCAGGTACTATCTCAGGATAATATCTCGCATTTGGATTCACTTTTAGCCCTTTGCAGAGTAAGCCAATTTTTAACCTGGTAATATCCTTATTTCTCATTTCACTATCCCTTTCTTCCATTTTAATAGTTTATCCTCTACAAAATATCTGAATAAGCGGTCTAAGCATAGTGCTACCAGCCCTAAAACAAGCATGTACGCTACCACGTAATCCATCTGATGTAGAAAGTAAAATTTCTGGAATAGGCGATATCCAAGTCCACTATCACTAACTCCGAACATTTCCGCTGCAACTACGCACATCCATCCTATTCCCATTCCTATGCGAGTGCCGGTAGCAATAGAAGGAAGCGCATAGGGAAAAGCAACATATTTTATCTGCTTTTTATTACCTATGCATCCTAACACTTTACCCGTCTCTACCAACACCTTTGGCACATTGCGAAATCCGGTATAGCTGTCAATTAAGATTGGGAAAAATGCACCGATGAATATGATAAACCCCGCGGCATAGTGCGTCAGATGGAACCAGATCATTGCAATGGGTATCCATGCGAGAGGGGGTATTGGCCTCAGAATTTCAATGATTGGGTCAATAGCTTTGAATATGTTCCTGGACCACCCCATACCAATTGCCAGAGGAAGTGCTACGGCAAATGCCAATGCCAGCCCTATACCAAAGTGAAGAAGGCTGATGAGCATATCAGCAATCAAAACATTCCTAAGCGCATAAATGGAAAAAATAACGGCGGAGAAGCGTGGCAACATTAACGGATTTTTTATCACGTATCCCGCCGTAAACTCCCAGAGGAGAAGGACTGTGATTAGAGGAACCGACCACAGCCCTTTTTCTTTCGCTGGCAGCCTCATTTTTCCCCCGTTACCTCGTCATAAAAGCTGGTATCAAAGATGTCTTTTTCCTCAAGCATTTCAATACCCTTTCCCTCATATCTCTCTTTGTTTAGGTTGTAGATGACTTGCGCGTATTCGATACCCGATTCTACCTCAAGATGTGGATCGTGAATCCAGTGCATATCCGTTGCGTCTATTGAGTGCTTTATCGTTGATACATTTGCATTTTCCCACTTTGCATAAATCTCTGCCGCTTCTTCGGGATGCTCGATCTCGTACTCTGTGGCACGTATATGCGTTTTTATTATCTGTTTAAGCATCTCTGGGTGTTCCCTAATCATTTTTCCACTCGCAGCCAAGCAGCAGCATGCATGGTCTGGCCACATTGAACCCGACCATTCAACAATTACTCCATTCCCTTCCTCTACGATTATTGTAGGTGTCGGACTGGGGAGAAAGACAGCATCCACGGTTTTAGCTCCAATAGCAGTAGCAGCATCGCTCGGTCCCATTGCTTTTATATCTACGTCCTCAGTCGGGTCTATTCCGTTATCTAAAAGCCATTTCGAAAGGATTGTATGCTGAATCGACCCTGCTGGAAAGGTGGCTATCGACTTGCCCTTTAAAGAAAGAGGCCCCTCGTATTCATCCGCGAGCTCTGGGCGGATAACTATCGCGGACCCCTGAGTCTGGACGCCTGCAACTATCTTTGCATCTAAACCTTCGTATATCGCCGCAATAGGTGGCGCAACTCCTACATACGCTACGTCAAGGTCTCCAGCAAGCATTGCATGCATCTCTGGCGGTCCTGAAGGGAATTCCTTCATTGTAATTTTTTCTATACCAAATTGCGCCAGATCCTCTTCCCACCATCCCTTCTCGGATGCTAACATCGCTGCGATTTGATGCGTGCTTGGTTGATAGCCAATGTTGAGTGTAGTCATCTCTGCTGGAGCTTTTTCTTCTATGCATCCAATTCCAAAAACCACTACTGCAATTATTCCTACAGCCATTATTCCCCCTATAATTGCGGTTCTCTTTTTCATACTAATCACCTCCTAATTTCTTCTATACTATCATGCGTTTTTATATACATAAATATTCTTTTCTACTTGCAAGTATTTAAATTTTTCTATTTTTGTCTATTAGATTGTCTTATTGTATAATAAACGACAAGCAAAATATGAATAAGAGATAATTCTATACTATGCGAGATAGGAGAGTATCGCTAAAGTATAGCCTTCATAAATCTTCTCTTTATTTGCCATGATGTCAATTTTATGTTCTTCATTCCTGCACTTCCCGTTTTCACTATTACATGAATGACTCTCGGTCTTTATTGTCATACAAACCCTCGATAGTTGCGCGCTAGAAGTTTAGATCTCTATTTCTAATCTCATACAATTCCTTACTTGGTTCGCCAATATTGGAAACAACAGCCTCTTCATCCAGAAATTCCGCTACTGCTTTTATTGCATCATATCTCGTCATCTCTGACTCATGAATCGTTTTTTTATATTCCAGTTTTGAATTGAATATAAATAAAAATCATAAAATCAATTATGGCAAAAAAAAGAGCAACGAAAAAAGCTAAGAGGGAAGGAGGAAGAGGAAGAGGCGAAGAACGTGGACTTATGTCCTCTGCGGGATTGATGCGGTATTACGATGTAGAGGAGTCTGCGGTTAAGCTATCACCGAAAACGATACTACTTCTCGGCGTCTTTATAGGTGTCGTGGTGTTAGGGTTGGAGATATATTTCGGTGTCTGGCCAGCTTGAAGAGAAACAATGCATCGGCACGACGTGAGCGTGGTCATGGTGGACATAAGCAAAAAAGAGAATGTTGAGCGAATAGCAGTGGCTTCTGGCAGCATAAAATTGAAAAATAGCACTATTGAGAAGATAAGAAGGGGGAATATAAAGAAAGGGGACGTGCTTGCATGCGCGGAAACCGCAGCGATATTGGCTGTGAAAAAAACCCCTGATATGATCCCGCTATGCCATCCAATAAGCATTGAAGCGGTAAAAGTTGATTTTTCGATGTGTGAGGAGGATATAAAAGCGACAGTATCTGTGAAGTCCGTTGGAAAGACGGGCGTAGAGATGGATGCACTGCATGGTCTATCTGTGGCTCTGTTAACGATTTGGGACATGGTGAAATCGGAAGAGAAGGACGAAACGGGAAATTACCCGCATACGTGGATAGAAGGAATAAGAGTGGAGAGAAAAGAGAAGCGGGGGTTGCTGAGTTAGGAAAAGGCGCAGGGCTTAGGACCCTGTCTCGAAGGAGTCCGCGTGTTCAAATCACGCCCCCCGCATGATTTTATAAATAATGGGGGTAATAATTAATAATTAACAAACAAATGAGCATAAAAGAAGCATGCAAGATATTGGTTTTAGACCCCATTCACGGGGCAGAAGTCATTGCAGAAGAGCTAAAAGAACTTGAGAAACAAGTAGAGGTCTTCGACCCATACCATCAAACCTTTTCTAAAGCGTTGGATTACGACCTTGTTATCGCACCGGTTCATCTGAATCCGAACTTTGAGGTTGTAAGGCAAACTTTAAAGATGGAGATACCCATTGTGAATCATCACGAAGCGGTAAAAGAGATTGCGGCTCTAAAAAATCTTTTCGCTGGTATAAAAGTAGTGGAAGTAACAGGTACGGTTGGAAAGACCGCAGTTTGCGAGCTAATCTGCCAGTTGTTGAACAAGGAAAAATTTGAGGTTCTTTCGCATACCAGCTCCTCCACGAGGTTTAAATCGGTAGAAAAAGGAGTACTATTTCCCAGGATAGGCAGCACGCCTGCGAACATGTTGAAAGTGATGGAGATAGCGCGAGAAAAGAATTTGAAGCCAAATATAGCGGTATTTGAAGTCTCACTCGGTTTAACAGGAGCAGGCAATGTAGGGGTAATAACGAGCTTGAAAGCAGATTACAGGATTGCTGGAGGCACAAAAGATGCTTCTGTGGTAAAAAGAGGATCAATGAAGAACTATGAAAGCAAACACGGGAGTATAATAGTTCATCCAGGCTCATTAAGAACAGATGAAGAAGTGGTAGCGAATACCTTTGGTAATAAAGATAACAGCCTCTGGATAAGTAAAAGGGAAAACAAAGTCATTTTTAACCGACTGAGAACCATAACCGGTGATTCTATAAGTGGCGAAATCGCATTCAAATCTTTTGATTTGTTTGGCGGGGAATATTACAGGAATTCTCTGGAAGCGGCGTTTTGCGCCGTTTTGAGCCTTGGCATTCCACCAGAAGAAGTCAATACTAATATCTCAGCAGTAAAGGGTAGGATGAAACTGGAGAAGCTGAAAGGGCGGTTCTTGATTGATAATTCCAATTCAGGCACAAAATTGAAGTTCCTTGATGAGATAACGAGGATGGCAAGGCAGTATTCGGAGAAGATGATTTTGATTGTTGGGGAGGAGTCCCAATATGTGTGTGAAGGGGTGGACTTGGAGGAAGTGAAACAGATAGTTAAGAATGTAGCGTCGGATTTCGTTGAGATAATAATTGTGGGTGAGGAGTTCAGAGACAAAATAGAAGGTGAGAACGTGTTTTTTTCTGATGATTTGGATTCGGCTCTGGAAAAAGCGGTTAACGATTCGGAAGAAGGTTTTGTAATTGTTTCTAATGTGAAGACGTGGAGGTGAACCTAAAATAATTGCTCTTTTGCCCTTGAACCAACCACGCGATTGCATATGAAAAAATGTTAGAAAAAGGAGCATCTAAATGTTTCTTGGCTACTTTTATCCTTGCTTTCTTTTTAGCCTTACCACAATGTGCATTTGCCTATTCTTACAGTACTGCACCACTAAGTTTGATAATAACCGAATTCTATCCCAACACTGCTACAAAAAACGAGTTAAACGAATACATTGCAATCACAAATCCTTGCTCTCATTCAATAAATATCGAAGATTGGAGCATAACAGATAACGAAGGAAAAATCATATTCCCCCCTTTTTGTGTTCCTCCAGGGGAGACGATCTACGTTACGAGATGTGCTTCTGTATTTGTGGAGCGAATGAATAATGTAACAACTGAAAACATATTCCCTGATTTCGAATACGGCTTGGAATCTCATCCCAAAGTCAGTCAAATGCAGACCGAAGGGAGATTTGCATTGCGCAACGATGGTGACGAAGTGATCCTGAAAGACAAGAGCGGAAGAGTAGTAGATGCTGTTATATACGGAGATTCCACTTACAACGAAGAAGGCTGGCAAGAAGAACCTTTGAGAAAGCCAAGAGAGGGAATGGTTTACAAACGAAACGATTTTCAGGATACAAACCAGTGTAAAGACTGGCTTCTTCTTCCTTTTGGCGCTTCTTATCACGCCCCCGAAAAAATCTCCTTCTATGGCTTTGTTACTGCTTTTGTATCTCCTGATTGCAGTTTTTCTGTTTTAGGACGCGAAATGGGCAATGCATCCTCCTCCTTGTACATCAACCTGTATCAGTTTGAGAACACATATCTCATGGATGTGGTTTTGGATGCTTTGAATAGAGGAGTAAACGTGTGTTTGCTGCTTGAAGGCAATCCTGTTGGGGGAGTTAAAGATGAAGAACTGTATATTGCGGCAAGGATAAGAGAAAGAGGAGGAAGGGTTCGTTTTTCCCACGACCCATTCATAAACCATGCAAAATACGCAATTATTGACAATGAAACGACCATAGTAATGACAGAAAACTGGAAAAATACCGGAATATCCTGTAATAACTCTTTTGGCAACCGTGGCTGGGGCATCGTGATAAAAAACGCAGAAGTGGCTGATTACTTCAAAGAGATATTTTTTGATGATTTCTACCGTGGTAAAGAACTTTCAGCAGATATGGTGGTCTTTAATTTAAAAACCAAAGTCATGATACCAGAAGGCTCTTATGCACCTGTTTTTGAACCTCTCAGCTTATATAGTAACTTTACGCTGATTCCTTTTTTCGCACCCGATGCTGCCCTGAGTAACGAAACTTTACAGGGTGCGATAAACAGTGCAGAAAAAAGTGTTTTTGTGGAGCAGTTCTCAACTGGAAGATTCTGGGGTGAAGAGGAGAATACCTTTATTGCTGCTCTGATAGAAGCTGCGAGAAGAGGATGTGAGGTAAAAGTGCTGCTCGACTCCAAAGAGTATAATCTAAAGGATTGGAATGATAATGATGAAGCAATCGCATGGTTGAATAAGGTAGCGAGCGAGGAAAATTTGAACTTAGAAGCGAGATTAGCTGATTTGGACTCGTTAGGATTGGTCAAAATACACAACAAGGGATTAATCGTGGATGGCAAAGAAGTGATTATAACGTCGCTCAACTGGAACGTCAATTCTATTCACAACAGAGAAGCAGGCGTAATAATAGAGAACGAGGAAATAGCTTCATTTTACGAGGATGTTTTCTTCCACGATTGGAATGTGTCGGTGAAAGAAGAACAAGAAGGAAGCGAAGAGGGAACAACTACAATCTTGTGGGTAGCAATGACACTAATTGTTTCTTTTGTTATTTTCAGATTGGTCAAGTGGTATAAAAGAGTGTAAGTAACCATATAAGTGGTGTTAGATTTTAAGTTTTTTTCCCCCTTATCTCCAGCAATTCCTCCAACACTTCTTCTTCATCTACCGACAGCAACCCTTTTAACATTTTTATTTCTTCGTCGGAAATATCCACATATAAAACATCATTCTCCTTTATTTGCCGCCCTACCGTTGGTTTCTTCATTGAAATCGCCACCTGCATCCCTTGCTCTGCACTTTTTATGCTCTCTCCTTTATCCTGTATCTCATTTATCGCTCCAATCCCTACTCCATCCGCTCTTATCAATTTCACACCTGTTTTTATTTTCCCGCCCAGAACTTCTACGCCCACAATAGCAGGTTTGCTTTGCCTGAATACACATCCCGGCAGAATTTTTATCTTTGCTGGTGTTGTCAGCCTATCCATGAGCTCTCGCTTCTCTTTCTCGCGCTCCCCCCTCATCCAGTTCTCATAATCTTCTATCAACCGGTAAATAACATCGCTTATAAATACCGGGATACGATTTGCCAGGGCTATTTCCTTTGCATCCGGGAGTAAATCAACGTTAAAGCCCAAAATAGCACTCAAATAACGATTCTTAACCGTGGTAGCGTCTATTATGTCCCTCTTAGAAATACTTCCAACTTCTGCCTTTTTTATTTTCTCTATTCCTTCGCCTTTCAGCTCCAAAGCAAGCGCTTCCAGTGAGCCCATTGTATCAGCCTTTATGATTATTCCTTCCGGACTCGTCTCCATCTTCATCTCCTCTATCTCGCCCTTTATCTCCTTTATCACGCGCTCGAGTTCGTCTTTCCCTTGCTTGGATACCCTCACCCGTGAACCGGGAAGCGCATTTTCTAGCCCCGGTGCTACTATTTTCACACCAGAAGCAGCATTCACTCTTCTTACTCGCTTAAATCTCTGCTCTGTCCTTATCTCTTGCAAAGCCCTTGGTTTTAACACCGCTTTCACCCTTGTTACTATTGGCTCCTCCTCTGTACTCCCCACCACGAGTGTATCACCTACGCTGAGCTGCCCATCGTATAATATCACGTCAATTGTTGTTCCAAGACCTCTTTCCTCTTTCTTT